>JAFYVO010000030.1 GCA_017549085.1 Thermoguttaceae bacterium | reverse complement strand
CTACCCGTATCATTCAGACCCTGCGCCACGGTGTAGAAGGCTACGGCAGTTGGTGCATTGTCAAGGAATGAGGAGAGGTAACAATAACAATAATAACAACAATAATAATAATGACAGCCAAGGCGTCGGCGAAGGTTATGTCGGGCCGTACTCGACCTTCTTTAAGTTGGTTTCGAGCGTGCTCGAAAGCGAGACGGTTGTTGTTAAGGGTAAGTCGAATCGCTTCGCGGTCGACTCCGCGACCGCCGGCGCTTCGAACGGGTTCTATCGTCCGCTCGGTTCCGGCGAATTGATCGGCGCGGCGGAAACCGTCGTTTCGTCGACGTTGACCCTGAACGGAACGAACGGCGACGACCAAATCGTCGTCGAAACGAACGCCAAGGGCGCCGTTGCGATCAAGATCAACGGCAAGACGCAAACCGTCCCGACCGGAACGACCGCGATCGTTATCGACGGGCTCGGCGGAAACGACTCGATCGTTTACAAATCGGCCGCTTCCACCGCGGTTAACGTCGACGCGACGAACGGAACGGTTCGCGTTAACGGCGCGATCTCGGTTCTCGCGACGAACCTCGAAGCGGCGAGCCTCGACGGCGTCGGCGCGCTCGAAATCGGCGCGACCGCGGCGGGCGATTACGTCGAACTGTCCGCGACGTCCGCGAAAGCGACCTCCGCGAACGGTTTCGAACTGACCGCGACGAACTTCGCGAACGTTTCGGCGGTCGGCGGCGGCAAAGCCTCGGCTTCGTTGATCGGAACGGACGGCGACGACCTCGTCTCCGCGACCGCGACGACCGTCGCGACGAACGGCGTCAAGCTGCAAAACTTCGCGAACGTCCGCGTCGACGGCGGCGCCGGGAACGACGTCGCGACGATCGAAGGCGCGACCGCGCTCAACGCGGCTGAAAACGCCGTCGTCGCCGCGACCGCGAAATCGACGCTTGTCGCGTTCGGTTTCGAAACGGTCGAAGCGAAGGGCGTCGGCGTCGGAACCGCGAACATTTACGGTTCCCGCGGCGACGACTCGGTTCTCGCCGACGCGACGAAGACCGAAATGGTTTACGCCGCCGGAACGATCCTCAAGACGAGCGGCTTCAACGCGACGAACGTCTTCGGGAACGGCGGTAACGACCGCGCTTCGCTCTTCGCCGGTTCCGGAACGAACGCGTTCGACGGTCGCGCGAACCAAGCGACCCTTTCGAACGGCTCCTTCGCTCGCAAACTGAACGGCTTCTCGAACGTCGCCGTGTTCGGTTCCGAAGAAGGCAAGTTGGTCGCGAACCTTTACGACACGCTCGGCGACGACGCGTTCGTCTTGGCGCAAGATTCCGCGACGATGGACGTCGACGGCGCGAATCTCTATTCGATTCTCGCGGTCGACCAAGTCAAGATCAAGCGCGAAGCCGGTCGCGGCGACGACTCGATCGAGGAAGCGGAAACGCTCGATTACCTCTTCTCGACCGAGAACTGGGACTTCTGAGCGAAGTAAAAATCCCAACGAAGGAGCGTTCGGCGTTTGACGGACGCTCTCGAACGGGGAAAAACGATTGAAAAATCAGAAAAACGCGGCGTCGAACCCTCGGCGTCGCGTTTTTTTTGGTCGAAAATGAGGAAGACGCCGGATTTGTCGAAACGAGACCTTGACCTTTGCGCCCAAAAAAGGTAAAATTATTAAAGTTTTTTCTCTTTTTTGACGGAGCCGGAAATTTGCGGCAAAATTTCCGTCGAAAAGAGAGCGCGCTCGCGAACGGCGGGAACGGCGAAAACGTTCCGCGTCGGCGAGCGCGTCGGCGACCTTTTGATAATTTGACGCCCGACGGCGGTTTCGGCGACGGTTCGAGTTCTTCGAACCTCCGACGACGGCGCGCGTCGGAAGACCAGCGAACGGTTTAATAATGGATTTGCAAGATTCCCTTGAGGGCGTCGGCGATTTTTTCGGCGGCGTCTCGCGTTGGATGGAAAATAGAATCACGTCGTTGTTTGGCTCGTCGAACGCGCGGGCGCTGAAGAAAATTCAGCCGCGCATCGAGGCGATCAACGCTCTCGAGCCGAAGTATCAAGCGATGAGCGACGAGGAGTTGCGCGAGCAAACGTTCCTCTTCCGCAAGCGTCTCGCCGCCGGCGAAACGCTCGACGATTTGCTCGAAGAAGCGTTCGCCGTCTGCCGCGAAGCCGGGCGTCGCGTCTTGGGGATGCGCCATTACGACGTGCAGATGATCGGCGGTTGCGCGCTTCACGAAGGCAAGATCGCCGAAATGATGACGGGCGAAGGGAAAACGCTCGTCGCGACCCTGCCGGCCTACCTCAACGCGCTCGAAGGGAAGGGCGTTCACGTCGTTACGGTTAACGACTACCTGGCGCGCCGCGACATGGAGTGGATGGGGCCGCTCTATATGTCGCTCGGTTTGACGGTCGGCTCGATTCAGAGCAATATGTCGACCGCCGATCGCCAAAAGGCCTACTCGTGCGACATTACCTACGGCACGAACAACGAATTCGGGTTCGACTACCTGCGCGACAACATGCGTTACGCTCGCCGCGCCGACTCGAACTTCCCGTCGGACGCGCAACAGTCGCAAGGTCGCCTGCACTACGCCATCATCGACGAAGTCGACAACATTCTCATCGACGAAGCGCGCACGCCGCTCATTATCGCCGGTTCGGCTCGCGACGACTTGTCGAAATACATCGCCGCCGACCGCCTCGCCGCGCAACTGGTGAAAGACGTCGACTTTAAGGTCGACGAAAAAGACCACACGACGAACCTGACCGACGAAGGCGTTCGTCGCGCCGAGCGTTTGGCGGGCGTCGAAAGTTTCTACACGGTCGGGAATATGCACTGGCCGCACTTGATCGACAACGCTTTGAAAGCGCGTTACCTCTACAAGCGCGACGTTAACTACGTCGTTAAAGACGGCGAAATCGTCATCGTCGACGACTTCACCGGGCGCTTGATGGAAGGGCGCACCTGGAGCGACGGTCTGCACCAAGCGGTCGAAGCGAAGGAAGGCGTTCGCGTTAAGGAAGAAAACCGCACCTTGGCGACGATCACGTTGCAAAACTTCTTCAAACTTTACGACAAAATCGGCGGTATGACCGGTACCGCGATGACCGAAGCGAGCGAGTTCTGGAAAATTTACAAGCTCGACGTTCTCGCGATTCCGCCGAACCGCCCGGTTCAACGCATCTGCAAGCCGGACTTGATTTACCGCACCGAAGCGGAAAAATACAAGGCCGTCGTCGACGAAATCGAACGCGTTCACAAGTGGGACGTCCTTATCCTCAAAAACGGCGAGGAAGCCCTCGGGACGCTCGGCAAAGAAACGGACGAGTACGTCGAATTCACCGCCAAGGGGACGAAAGACCTCTTGAAGGTTCCGCGCTCCGAAATCGTCAAGATCGAATATAAGGGGCGCCCGATTCTCGTCGGGACGGTCTCGATTCAAAAGAGCGAACTCATTTCCGGGATGTTGAACCGTCGCGGCGTCAAGCACCAAGTCTTGAACGCTCGTCCGGAAAATATCGGCCGCGAAGCCGAAATCGTCGCGCAAGCCGGTCGTATGAACGCCGTTACGATCGCGACGAATATGGCCGGCCGCGGGACCGACATCATCCTCGGCGGGAACCCGGAAACCCTCGCTTGGTCGATTTTCCAAACGAAGTATCCGACGCGTCTCGACGTGCCGCAAGACGAATGGGTCGCGCTCGTCAACGAAATCGAAAATCGCGAGCAAATGAAGGCCGAAGGGAAGAAGGTGCGCGAACTCGGCGGTTTGCACATCATCGGCACCGAACGCCACGAAGCGCGCCGCATCGACTTGCAGCTCGTCGGGCGTTGCGGTCGTCAAGGCGACCCGGGGATCGCGCGTTTCTTCCTCTCGCTCGAAGACGACTTGGTGCGCATCTTCGCCGGAGACTGGGTTAAGAATATGTTGACCCGTCTCGGGATGGAAGACGGTCAAGCGATCGAAAGCAAGATGGTTACGCGTCGCATCGAAGGCGCGCAAAAGAAGATCGAAGAACGCCACTTCGACACGCGCAAGAGCCTGCTCGACTACGACGAAGTGATGGACATGCAACGCAAGCGCGTCTACACTTACCGTCAACGCATCCTCGACGGCGGGAACACGAAAGACTTCGTTCAAGAAATGATCGATTCGCAACTCGATCGTTACCTGAAAGAGTTCTTGGCGCCGACTTACGGAGCCGCCGCTTACGCCGCTTACGTTTCGCACGTCTTGAACGTCGAGTTCGAAGCGAAGCAGTTCCGCGGAATGGACGCGAAAATGGCGAGCGAATACGCGACCGATTACGCCCGACGCATGTCGGAAACGCACGTCCTTGACGCGGTCGACGAAAACCTCTCCGACGACGCGCCGGAAGAAGAATGGAACTGGCAAGCGTTGGCGAAAGCCGCGAACGCGCGCTGGAACGCCGACGCGCGCGATGTCGACTTGAAGAAAATCGGACGCGACGGCGTCGCCGAGTTCCTCATCGAAAAAGCGTCCAAGTTCTGCGACGAAGCGAATTTGGACGCCGGCGATCCGCTCCTCGACGCCTATTACGGCGTCCGCACGGCTTGCCGTTGGCTCCGCGACAAATTCGGCGTCGAAATCGACGAAAACGAAGCGACGAAGCTCGAAGCGGCGGAATTCTGCAAATTGGCGCGCGACAAAGCGTTCCAAGGGTACCGCGAACGCGAAGCTCGTTTCCCGGTCTTGGCCGGTTTGACGCACTTCACCGTTCAAGATCAAAACGGTCGCCATTACGACCGCGACGGCGTCGCCGGTTGGATCGCCAGTCGGTTCGGCGTCGCGCTCGATCTCGAAGAGCTGAAAAACAAACAACGCCGCGAAATCGAAGAAACGCTCTTCGAAATTAGCCGCGTCGCGTCGGAAAAAGCGGAGCCGTATCGCGTCGAAATGCGCGACCGCTTGCAAAAACTCTTCGCCGAAGAAAACGTCGACGTCGAGAAGGTTCGCGAAAAGCGCGAGGAAAAAATCGCCCGCAACGAACGGATTACGTCGAGCGATATTCGCAAGATTCGCCGCGACGCGCCGGGCTTGAAGTCGCTTTGCGATTGGCTCAACGGCGAACTCGGGCAAGAGTTGACCGTCGAGGAACTCGCCGATTGGGACGTTTTGCTCCTCGAAAACCGCGTCGAAGCGATCGTCGAAAACGAGTTCAATCCGGAAATGCGCAAGGTCGAGCGGTCGTTGATTCTCGGCATCTTGGACGCCGCTTGGAAAGAACACTTGATGGCGATGGACCACCTCAAGGCGAGCGTCGGGTTCCGCGGATACGCGCAAGTCGACCCGAAAGTCGAGTACAAACGCGAGGGGATGCGCATCTTCGACGCGATGTGGAACGGCGTTTTCGAACGCGTTACCGATTACGTCTACCGCGTCGAGCAACTCGACGAGAACTTCATCGGCTCCGTTTGGTCGGCCGGTTCGATGCGCGAAACTCGCCCGGTCGCTCAATCGGCGACCGCCGAAATCGAAGCGGAACGCGCCGCGCAAGAAGAAGCGATCGACGCGAGCCAAGGCCAAAAGGTCGAGACGATTCGCAACAAAGAACCGCGCGTCGGACGCAACGACCCGTGTCCGTGCGGCAGCGGGAAGAAGTTCAAGAACTGCTGCGGCAAATACAACTAACGTCGAAGTTTTGATTCCGCGTTAGGCGAGCCGTAAACGAAACGCCGTCGTTCGAAGTTTTCGAGCGGCGGCTTTTTTTGCGTTTTTGGGACGACGCGGCGTCGCGAAAACGGCTCCCCCCCCCGTTGCGGGTTCGCGTCGACGCGATATAATGTTAAAAATTGGCGCGGCTTCTTGAAGCGTCCCGTTCGCGCCGAAGGAAAAAATTTCGCAATTTCGCAAAACGGCGGAACTTTCCGGCTCCCCGGCGCGTTTAATAATAACGTTAAGTCGCTTTTTCTTAACGGTTTGCGTTGTTAAGATAGACGGTTTGGCGAAAACGCGGCGACGAAAGCGTCGCCTTGCGAAATAGTTTTTTTTATACGTCGCGCTTATGAGCGCGGAAGAAAAAAGTTTGGGGAAAATAGGTAAAATGAACGTTTCTAAAACGAACAAACGCGGCTTCACGCTCGTCGAGCTGCTCGTCGTCATCGCGATCATCGGTATTTTGATCGGTTTGCTTCTCCCGGCCGTCCAAGCGGCGCGCGAAGCGGCCCGTCGTATGCAATGCACGAACCAACTGAAGCAGTTGATGCTCTCGTGCCAAATGTACCACGACGCGCACAACTCCTTCCCGCCGGCGCGCGGTCGCGGCTCGCTCGAAAGCTTCAACTACACGAGCCACCTCTTCTGGTTGATGCCGTACACCGAACAAACCGCGTTCTATAACGAAGTCATCGCCAAGGGCGTTCCGCACGGTCGCAACAACGCCGACTCCGCTTACAGCGGCACGTTCACGCACCTCCTCTGCCCGTCCGACGGCGGCTCGAAGCAAGCGACTTCTTGGGTCAACAACGCCGCGAAGACGAACTATTGCGGTTCTTGGGGCGACTCCATTTGCCAAACGGACGAATCGGCGATGACCTCCCGCGGTTTCTATCCGGGCGGTCTCGGGAGCGCGTCCGCGACCGAATCGCGTCAAGTTACGACCCGCACGATGAGCTCGATCACCGACGGCACGTCGAACACGATCGCTTACTCGGAACTTGTCGCCGGCGCCACGCAAGGCACGAATAAAGTCAAGGGCGGGATTATGGTTCTCGGCAGCGACGAAGTCGTTCGTCCGCGCAACCTGTTGAATAAGGTCAACGCGACCGACCGCACGATCTTCGACGGAACCGCCGCCACGTTCGAACGCGGCCAAAACTTCGCCGACGGGAACGTCAGCGTTACCGGTTT
>JAFYVO010000317.1 GCA_017549085.1 Thermoguttaceae bacterium | reverse complement strand
GGGTAGTGAAGATGCGTTAGGGCGACGCGGGGGGAATAGGGAAACGGCGCGAAGTTTAACGAGGGGAGTGAAGATGCGTTAGGGCGACGCGGGGGGGAATAGGGGACCGGCGCGAAGTTTAACGAGGGGGTGAAGATGCGTTAGCGCGGCGCAGGAGACCGTTCGAAACGTCGTTTTGACCGCTTGGGGCGAACCTTGGCGGACGAACGCAAAAAGGGGGCTTCCCAATCTAAACGCCATAAGGAAAGAGGAAACGTCGAATCATTAGGAGACGCGGTTATTTTAATGCGCGACAAACGGAGAACGCGGTTTACGCCAAAGTTTTTTCAAAAAAAAGCAATTCGTCTAAATTTCAACGAAATCGACGAAACGTTGGAAAGCGTTGAAATCCAGGGGGAACGCAACTTACGAGTTTGAAGCGCGAGCGGACGACGAGTCGGAAAGCGTTGAAATTCCAGAGGAGCGCGCAACGTCGAAGCGACGACGGCGCCAAAAATGGGAACGAGCGAAGAAAGTCAACGCGCCCAACGTCAAGAAAAAAAGTCCCGAACGAAAACGCTCGGGACTTCGGTTGAAAATAGCCAAGGCGGGACTCGAACCCGCACGCCCGTCAAGGGCAAGGGATTTTAAATCCCCAGCGTCTGCCATTCCGCCACTCGGCCGCCTTTCACGTCGACGCGCGGCGTCGAAGTAAGGCAAAAACGGGGGCGAAGTCGAACGAACGCCGCCGTTTCTTTCCTTATTATACGACGTTTAGCGGCGGCGTCAACGGCTCGAAACGCGCTCTTCTCGTTTTTTGGAAAATTTTTCATTTGAGACGACGCTCCAACCCTTAGGGCGGAGGGTAGAAAGGAAAAGTCGGCGCGGAAGGGACGAGCGTCGGCGCGAATAGGAGTTTCGGGGGCGAGCCGGTTGGAAGGGCGCGCGGTCGGCGGAAGGAAGTCGGAGAAAAAAGACGCTTCGAGCGCGACGCGGGTTGTTTTGCCAAGCCAAAACGGGTATAATGACGGCGGCGGGCGGAGAGCGCGTCGAAAGTAATTTTTGTCGTTCGATTTTACGTTTGGTTTAATTGGGGGTTTTATGTCGTTTGCGTGTTTTGGTCAATTGGCCTCGTTTGCGTCGTCGCGACGCGTCGTTCGTCGGGGCGTCGTCGCTTGCGCGGCGGCTCTTTTTAGCGTCGGAGCGGCGTTCGCCGACGTTCCGAAAATTCTCGACGCTCCGGAGGGCGCCGCGTCGATTACGCCCGCCGACGCTCCGGCGTTGAAGAATCCGAAGATGAAGTGGGCGCCGAAAAACTTCGCGAAAGATCCTTCCGTCGTGCGCTTTAAGGGGAAGTATTATATGTACTTCTCGATTCCGCCGCAAGAAAAAGACGGCGGGAAATACGGCTGGACGACCGGGATCGCGACGAGCGACAACCTCGTCGACTGGATGTTCGTCGACAACCTGCTCCCGACGCAAGAGTGCGTGAAAAAGGGCTTTTGCGCGCCGTGCGCTCGCGTGATTAACGATAAAGTTTACCTGTTTTATCAGTCGTATGGAACCGGGGCGAAAGACGCGATCTGTATGGCGACGTCCGACGACGGCGTGAAGTTTACGCCGCATCCGGAGAACCCGATTTTCCGCCCGAACGGGCCGGAGTGGACGAACGGTCGCGCGATCGACGCCGAAGTGATCCTCTTCAAAGGCCACTTCCTTCTGTACGCCGCGACTCGCGATCCGGAAGGGAAGATTCAAAAACTCGTCGTCGCGACCGCCGACGCCGACTCCGATCTCGGGCCCGGCGCTTGGAAACAAGCCTGCGACGATTCGATTCTGCAACCGCAACTCCCTTGGGAAACGAAGTGCATCGAAGCGGCGACGACGCTCGAACGCGACGGAAAACTGTACATGTTTTACGCGGGCGGGTACAACAACGACCCGCAACACATCGGGCTGGCGGTCAGCGACGACGGGCTCGCTTGGACGCGCGTTTGGGACGTTCCGTTCATTACGAACGGGCCGAGCGGGCAGTGGAACGCGTCGGAGTCGGGGCACCCGGGCGTTTTCGTCGACGACGACGGCCAAACTTGGCTCTTCTTCCAAGGGAACGCGACGAAAGGGAAAGATTGGTATCTGTCGCGAGTGAAGATCGATTGGGACGCGGCTAGCGTCGACGGCCTGCAAGTTCCGCGCCTCGTCGAGGAGTGAGAAAAGTTGAAAATAAAACGAGCGGTTGTCCCGATAAAAAGGAACGCCGCTCGTTTTTGAATGGCGCCGCGTCTATCGTTGGGGGGGATAAACGCGGTTGATGTAACCTTCCGTCGCGTTTTCTCTCGGATGAACGACGGCGGGATTGCCGACGACGACGGAATGGCTCGGCACGTCGAAATTAACGAAAGCGTTCGGCGCAATCAACACGTCGTCGCCGATCGTTATGCCGCCGACGATCATCGCGTTGGCGCCGATCCAAACGCGATCGCCGATTTTGGGCGTTCCCGCTCGCTTGCCTCGGTTCGTTTGACCGATCGTTACGCCGGTGGCGATGTTGCAGTTTTCG
>JAFYVO010000316.1 GCA_017549085.1 Thermoguttaceae bacterium | reverse complement strand
GGGCGCGCAAGAAGTGAAGCAATACTATTCGGACGTTTGGGTCGAACGAGCCGGCGACGCTAACGCGAACGATTTCGGCGCTTACGTTGTGAAGAACGAATACTTCTTCCGCGACCTGGCGCACGTCGAACTTCACGCGTCGCTCCTCGAAAACGGCGTCGCCGTCGCGACGAAGGAGCTCTTCCCGGGCGCCGACTTCGCGAACGCCGCGCCGCAAACGACCGCGCCGCTTAACCTTGCGTTCGACGGTTTCTCGCTCGCCGACCTCTCGAAGTTCGACGCGAAACCGGGCGCCGAGTACGTCGTCAGCTTCGACGTTCTCCAAAACGTCGACGACGGCGCGCTCGCCAAGGGTTCGCTCCTCGCGACGCATCAGTTCCGCCTCCCGATTTACGCCGAAGCGCCGCAAACGCTGAAAGTCGCCGACGAAAAAGCGACGGTCGCGGACGCCGCCCGCATGCTGGACGAAACGTTCCGCCTCGACTTCTGGCGCGCGCCGATCGACAACGAACGCGGCAACCACATGCCGACCCGTCAAAGCGTTTGGCGCAACGCCGCTTACGAAATCGACTGGGCGCCGGAATGGCGCGAGTTCGACGTCGACGGCGCCGCCGGTTTCGAACGCGTCGGGAAGTTCGCCCGTTTTGACGCGACGGTGAAGGAAACGGTCGTCTTCTACGACCGCGCCGCGAAGATTTCGGTCGAAGTCGAAAAGGGTAAGAACGTCGCCGACCTCCCGCGTTTGGGCGGTTACTTCGTTCTCCCGGCGGCTCAAGACGAAGAGATCGCGGTCGAGTACTACGGTCGCGGGCCGGAAGAAAACTACTCCGACCGCAACGGCGGTTCCCCGCTCGGCCTCTATCAAACGACGGTCGACAAGATGCGCGTCGCCTACTCGGAACCGAGCGAATTTGGCGCCCGAACCGACTGCCGTTGGTTCTCGGTCGAGAACAAGAGCGGCCAACGCCTCCGTTTCGTCGCGCTCGACGCGAACGGCCAAAAGACCGACGCGAACGGCGCCGCGACGCTGACCTTCTCGGCGCGCCGCGCGCTGAACCGCGACCTTGAATCGGTCGAGCATTTCTGGCAAGTTCCGCGTCGCGACTTCGTCGTCGTGAACGTCGACCTTGCGCAACAGGGCCTCGGCGGCGACGACTCGTGGGGCGCGCAAACGTACCCGCAATACCGTTTGA
Source organism: Thermoguttaceae bacterium (assembly GCA_017549085.1). Taxonomy (GTDB): domain Bacteria; phylum Planctomycetota; class Planctomycetia; order Pirellulales; family Thermoguttaceae; genus RUG369. The sequence continues at coordinate 1,407 of JAFYVO010000316.1, read as the reverse complement.
GCGACGGCAAATACCGTTACGAGTTCCTCGTCGAAGTCGAAAACGGCGCGCTCTAATCGCTCGCTAATCCGCGACGTTCGAACGTTTTAACCGCGTCCGAGCGCCGCGCTCCCTCGAAACGCCGCGTCGGTTCGTTTCCCGTCCCGACGCGGCGTTTTCGCCTTTCTTGCGCCCCTTATTCCCGCCGCTTTTTCCCTTTTCTCTCCCTTTTTCTCAAAATTTCTCAAAAAATCGCGACTTTTCGAAATCCGTTCCCCGCCGCGAATCGTCTTCAAGAACGAAGCCCGCGACGTCGCGTCCCGGGCCGCGTTTCCCTTTCCCGTTCTCCGCCTAGAAAGCCCGACCCAATGCGCAAACTCCGCTTTCTCCTTCCCGCGTTATTACTCGTCGTCGCAACCTTCGCCGCTTGCGCCCGTTCGACCGCGCCTCCTCCCGAACCGTCCCCCGGCTCGGTCGGCTCCGTCGCGACGTTCGAACTCCGCGGCAATCCCGATTTTCCCCAAGTCGCCCGAACGTTAAGCGTTTACCCGACGGAAGTTAGCGTCGGCGACGTCGTTTATTTCATCGTCGTCGAAGAGAACCGTTCGAGCGAAACGCTCCCCGGTTGGCGCGTCGGTTTTCCGGAGCCGACCGGCTCGCTTGGGACGCTTTCAAGCGCCGACTTTTCAACGCGTTACGAAGCGATTCCGGAAGAGCCAAGCGACCTTTACTGCGACCGCTACGTCGAAACGCGCCCCTTGGAACCGGGCGAGCGCCGTATAACTTGGCGCGGCTTCTGCGAAGTTCCGCCGCTCGAAGACTGGAACGCTCCGTTTTTCAAGGAGTTGCGCGAAAAACTCCGCGACGCGCCCGACGGCGTTCCCGTTCGACTGACGCCGGGTTCCTTCGCAAGTCCGGACGGCGAACCGCTTTCCGTTCCGCTCGTCGTTAAGGAGCGTCCGGCCTCCGAAACGCGCCGCCTCGCAGATTGGCTCGCCGCGACGCCGGAGCGTCTTTTGCCGATTATCGACGAAGCGAACCGCAAACGTTTGCGCTCCGAAGAGTTGCGGCTCGACGCCCGCGGCGGCGTTCGCGTCGCCGGAACCGCCTACGACCCGCGCTCTTTCGTCCGATTCAGTTTCCGCAAGCCGAACCGCCCGAACGCGCCGCGCGCCTTAACCGGTTGGCGCAAGTTGGAAGCGGAGTTCGCCCCGTCGACGCTCCGCGACGAAATCGCGCTAACCCGTTTGCAACTCGAATATTACGACGCTCCGGACGGCGAAAAATCGGACGCCGCGCACAAGATTTTAGTCGCTTGGCTCCAAAACCGCCCGGAACCGCAACGCGACGTTATGTCGGCAACGCTCCTTGAAAACCGCGACGCCCTCCGAGAAACGCCCCTCCAAAAGAAGAGCGCAACCCTTTGCG
>JAFYVO010000315.1 GCA_017549085.1 Thermoguttaceae bacterium | reverse complement strand
AAGCGTCGAAAGCGCTCGAAATGCGCCCGATCGACGGCGAACGCCGCTACTTCAAACACGCGGTTTCGAACTTGCGTCGCATCGATCGCGAACTTGCGAAAACTCGCCCTGTTAGCGGCGGCGACCGTCAACGGTTCGAGTCGCGAATCGCCAACGTCGTTTCGATTATCGACGCGTCGGACGGAGCCGGCAAACTAACGCATAAAACGCGCAACCGCTTCACTTGCGTCGCGACGATTCCCGCGAACGCCGTCCCCGCCGGGGAAACGATTCGCTATTGGGCGCCGTTCCCGCGCGAGTCGTGCGGGCGTCAACAGGACGTCAAGTTGATTTCGACCGAACCGACCGAGGCTCGCGTCGCTCCGGCGGGCGATCTGCAACGCTGCGTTTACCTCGAAAAAGTCGCGGTGCAAGACGAGCCGACCGTCTTCACTATCGTTTTTGAAACAACGACTTACGCGCAATATTTCTCGCAAGATTACCTCAAGAAAAACGCCAAGCCGTACCTCGACGACGACTTCTACCGCTTCTACACTGAAGAACGCCTTCCGCATATGGTAAAGTCCGACGAAATCAAGACTTGGGCGCGCGAAATCGTCGGCGACGCGACCTGCCCGGTCGAGAAGCTCGTTCGCCTCTTCAACGCGATCGACGAACGCTACCCTTGGGCGTCGTCGAACGAATACGGCACGATGCTCTGCATCCCGGAATACGTTCTGCGCGAAGGACACGGCGACTGCGGCATGTTGTCGCTTCTGCTCATTTCGGCGCTCCGCAGCGAAGGAATTCCGGCGAAATGGCAAAGCGGCTGGGTCGCGAACGCTAGCGGCGTCTGCGGTATGCACGACTGGGCCGAGGTTTATTTCGAAGGCGTCGGTTGGGTTCCGGTCGATATGTCTTACGGGCTGATGAACAGCGATAAACTCAACGTTCGCGAGTTTTACGCCACCGGCCTCGATCAAACGCGACTTGTTGTCAACGACGATATCGGGCGCGACTTCACTCCGGCGAAAACGCACTTCCGCAGCGAACCGGTCGACTTCCAACGCGGCGAAGTCGAATGGGACGGCGGCAACCTTTACTTCCCGGAATGGTCGTTCAAGATGACGGTCGAGTTCCCGGAAAAATAACGCATCCCTTTTAAAAACGACGTTTGCGCCGAACCTTTCCACCTCCGTTCGACACGACGTCGTCTTTATTTTCTTGCGGGGCTCTCTTTCCCCCTTCCCGTTTTTTCCGTTTTTTTTGCGCAAACAAACAACGCCAACCACTTGATCGACAACCGTTATGAACTATTTAAAACTCCAACTTTGCAAGCGCGGCGCTTCGTCGCGTTTCCTCGCCCTTTCCGCCGCTTTAAGCGCCGCCGCTTTTTTTACGCCGCCGACTTTCTCGCAAGACGCGTCGACGCAAGCGCCGTCCACCGTTCGCTTTACCGTCGACGCGACAAAACGAAGCGACGCGGTTATCGGAAACAAAGTCGCCGTCGTCAACGTTTGGTCGCCGAACTCGCTAACCGTCCCCGCCAAAGACGAAGGGGGCGACCTAACTCCTTTCGTTGAAACGGTTCAGCTGATGCAAGCGACCGGCGGTTCGGCGGAGCGCGATCTTTTCGTCGACCCGGCGAACCTCGACGTTCTCGACGATTACCGCTTCGACCCGTTGCTCGACGCTTGCCGCCGCGCGTTGCAACTCGGCGTTAAACCTTGGATTAAGTTGAGCGTCCCGGCGAAATTTTCCCGCGAATCGCAAGTCGGCGTCTTCGGCGTCGACGTCTTGCCGCCGGACGATTACGACGTTTATTACCGGTACGTTCGCGCGCTCGCTCGGACGCTCGCCGACGAGTTCGGGCTCGACGAAGTTCGTTCTTGGCGGTTCGGCGTCTTGACGGAATTCGAGAACGGAGACTGGTTTAAGGCCGCCGACGGGACGCCGGAGTCGAGCCGCGAAGCGTTTTTCAAGCTGTACGATTATTCGGTCGCGGCGCTCGACGACGAACTCGGCGGCGAAGTTTGCGTTACGGCGCACGCAATGGCTTGCACCGAAGGACTTTGGGACGAGCGCGACTTCTTCGAGCATTGCGCCCAGGGAACGAACGCGAAGACCGGCAAAGTCGGAACTCGCCTAAACGTTTTCGCCGTCTCGTTTTACGACGACGCGCCCGGCAAACCGCACCCGCTCGACCTCCCGGGAACGATCGAACGCGTTCGCGCTAAAGCCCAAGAATGCGGACTTAACGACCTCGTTTTCGGCGTCGACGAAGGCCGGATTCTCGCGTCGAAAAAGGGCTCGAAAGCGGGCGACCTCACTTGGCGCATCGTCGGGCAAACGTATCAAGCGGCTTACGACGCGCGGCTCTTCAAGATTATGCTCGACGCCGACGTAAATTATTTCTCCGCTTGGAGTTATTCGAGCGGTTCCGCTTGGAACGGGTACCCGCTCGTCGCGCATCGCGTCGCGGAAAACGTCGCTAAGTTCAAAGATTCGAAGCGGTTGGAAACGTCGGCGGAAAAAACGCTCGCCGAAAACGTCGAGAGCGACGCGGTCGCGGCGTTCGACGAAGCGACGCAAACCCTTCGTTT
>JAFYVO010000314.1 GCA_017549085.1 Thermoguttaceae bacterium | reverse complement strand
GTGCAAAAGTGATCGGCAAGCGTCAGCGCGTTTTGATTCTGTCGCACGTCAAAGAACTTCTCGAGCAAGCCGTCGATAAAATCAAAACGATTTGTCCGGAGCTTAGCGTCGGCGTTTTCTCCGCCGGTTTGAAATCGCGCGACGTTGAAGAAGACGTTATCGTCGCCGGGATTCAAAGCGTTTATCGCCGCGCTTACGAACTCGGACGATTCGACGTAATCATCGTCGACGAAGCGCACTTGATCCCGCTTTCCGGCGACGGTATGTACCAAACGTTTCTCAACGACGCCCGCGTCGTCAACCCGAGCGTTCGCGTCGTCGGTTTAACGGCGACGCCGTTTCGCACGAAAGCCGGAAGCATTTGTTCCGAAACGGGTTTCCTCAACGACGTGTGTTACGAAGTCGGCGTCCCGCGTCTTATCGAAGAGGGCTACCTAAGCCCGATCAAGACGCGCGCCGTCGTCGCCGGGATGGATACGTCGAATTTGAAAATTAAAATGGGCGAGTTCGTTCAGTCGGAAGTTGACGAGCTTGTGGGCGACGTTGAAAAGGTCGACGCCGTTTGTTCCGAGATCGTCATGAAAGCGCACAAGTTCGGTCGCAAGAAAGCGCTGCTCTTCGCGGCGAACGTGTCTCACGCCGAGACAATTAAAGACCGCATCGAAAGGATTTCCGGCGAGGAATGCGGAATCGTTACCGGAGCGACGCCGGCCGCGGAACGCGCTTATCTTCTGAAACGATTCAAGGACGAAGCGGGACGAGACTCCTTGTTTGGCGGCGAAGCTAAGCCGTTAAAATACTTGGTTAACGTCAATGTTTTAACGACGGGGTTCGATAATCCGAAGGTCGACCTTGTCGCGCTGATTCGCCCGACGGCCTCGCCTGGTTTGTATTATCAGATGGTCGGGCGAGGATTCCGGATTCATCCGGAAAAAGACTATTGCCTTATCCTCGATTTCGGACAAAATATTGAAAGACACGGCCCCGTCGACGCGCTTTGCGTCAAGACGTCGCGACAAGGCTCGGGCGGAACCGCGCCGGTGAAAACCTGTCCTCGTTGCGAGCTGGTAACGTTGGCGTCGGCAAGAGTTTGTCCCGACTGCGGCTTTGAGTTTCCCATTGTGACGGCTCCGGAGAAAGTCGACTTCCGTTCGTCGCGTCTAAACATTTTGTCGTCTGAGCCGGGACTTCGCGTTCGACCGGAGGATTTAACGACGATCGGGGAACACGAAGTTTTTAAAACAACGTACTTTAAACATCGCAAGCTAGTCGACGGCGCTCCGACTTACTCTCTTCGAGTTCACTACGAAACGGCGGAGCGAGAGTATCGCGAATGGGTTTGCCCTGAACATTACGGGTACGCTCGCCAAAAGTTTGAGAAGTGGTGGGCTAAAAGAAGTCCCGTTGCGCCGCCCGATACGGTCGACGCGGCGCTGGCGAGCATTAAGAACGACGGGTTCGCGCCGACGTTAAAAATCACCGTCCGCAAGAAGCCGGGCGACGCTTACGAAGAAATTGTCAAATACGAACTGGGAGAGAAGCCCGACTCGTTCGACTTTGCGGAACCGGACGCGACCGCTCCAAAATGCGTCGACTGTCTTTCGTACCAGCGCGGGCAATGTTATTTAAATCCGGACGCCCCAAAAGACGCGCCGCCGTCCTTAAAGGCTTGTTCCAGTTATTGTTTAGAATCCGATATTCCGTTTTAAAATTCATGACGAAATTTATCGAAAACGCTCTCCGCTACGCTCGACTCGGCTATTCCGTCTTCCCGGTCGTCGCGAACGCTAAACACCCCGCCTGCAAATGCGGCTGCTCCGCCGCGACGAACGACGAAGCGGAGATCGTTCGTCTATGGGGCGGAGGACGATTCGCGAACTGCAACGTCGGCGTCTCTTGTAAAGATATGTTGGTTCTCGACGTCGACGACGCGGAAGGGCGGGGATTCTCCGATCTCGCCAAACTTCGAGCGATCGAGGATTTCGATGACGAAAGCACAAACGTCGTCGTAACGCGAAGCGGCGGACGGCATTACTACTTCAAGCGACCGGAAGGAGACGAATTCGTCGGTCGCAAGAAATTCAAACTCGACGGCGAACAAACGAAGCTCGACTGTCAGCTCGGCAATCAGTACGTTCTCGCGCCGCCGAGCGAAGTTGAAGGCGGGAAGTATCGGTGCGACAAAGACTTCCTGCCGCTTGCCAAATTACCGGAATGCCCCCGTAAATGGCTCGACGTTCTTCCAAAACGAGACGACGACAAGAGAACGACGGAGGAACCGCTTGTTTTGCGTCCGATTCCGAACGTCTCGACGAGCGACAAACTTCGGGATTGTATGAAATACGTTGAGAAAATCGACCCCGCCGTACAAAAACACGGAGGACATAACGCCTTCTGGCGCGCTTGTATTAAAATCTTTCATGGCTTCGACTTAACGTATGAAGAGGGATTGGGGCCGCTAATGCGGTACAACGAGCGTTGCGTGCCGCCGTGGGATTTCAAGGACAAGTATGACGCCGCGTGGTTTCATTACACCGCAAGGAAAGCCGCCGCTGCCGACGGTAATCGCGGATGGTTAATTCAAGAAAAGTCGGAACCGTTTGACGTTTATTCGCAAAACGAATTCATTCAGGCGATTAGCGCGGACGCCGCCGAAAAAAAGGAACGCGAAGAAGAAAAGCTGCGCGTCGCCGACCTCGTCGCCGAAGAAGAAGCGACGGAAAAAATCCCGGTCGAAATCGACGATCGCGGCGTCGTCGACGACCGTCTGCTCGAAGCGCCGGGTTTTCTCGACTTATACTGTAAAACGATCAGGGAGAACAGCGTTTGTTACTCGCAAACGTTGTCGAGCGCGGGCGGCTTCGCGCTTCTCGCGACGTTACTCGGGCCGCAGGTTACGTTGCACGGACTCTGCGCAAACTCTTATATCTTTGCGCTTGCAGGGTCGGGACAAGGAAAGGACGCGCCGCGCAAACTCAATAAATTCGTTTTAGAGAAGGCCGACCTGCGCGACGCGGAGCGCCGGACGTTCGCCTCGGGCGAAGCGATCGAAGACGAACTGATTCGTTTTCCAATCAAACTTTTTCAGATCGACGAAGTCGACTTGCTTCTCAATTCGCTCTCGACGGGGAAGGAGCAACACCAACGTTCGATGCAACAGAACTTGCTTGAATTTTATTCTTCATCGGGCGAGAAATTGAAGGCGAGAAGCCGCGCGTCGGGGGGGAACAGACAACCCGAGCAAGAGCGAGAAATTACAAACTTGTACCTCAATATTTTTGGCGTTTGTCCGCCGGACGAATATTACCGGCAACTGAGTCAACGCGTCGTCGACGGCGGGCTTTTCGGGCGATTCGTTATTTTCCGTAGCCCGCGAAGCGAGTACAACTTTTCAAACACGGGGATTCGTCCCAACAAGATTCCGCCGGAACTGATCGAGATGGCGAAATTTTTCGTTTCCTTCAACGGTTCCGAAACAGGAACCGACGCGATGCTTGCGGGAATGAAAAAGATTGAAAACCCTTACGAAATTCCAATGACCGACGCCGCGCGTCTGGCGCTCGAAGAGTTTCAACGCGCGACAACGATGAAGTCGCAAGCGCCGGGATTGCCGGAATACCGTTGTTCCGTCTTCGCTCGCGCGGGCGAAAAGGCGTATAAGTTCGCGGCGATTTACGCCGCAAGCGTCTGCGCTCCGAAGCTAATCAAGTTCCGAGACGAAAACAATCGGTACGATATGGACGCGATCCGCAAGGTTTTCGTCGTCGACGTCGACGCGGCGAACTGGGCCGTGGAGCTGACGAAAACGATTATCGAGAAACAACTTGACGAACTCGAACGTTATCGTTAC
>JAFYVO010000313.1 GCA_017549085.1 Thermoguttaceae bacterium | reverse complement strand
CTCCCGACGTACAAAGTCGCGCTCCTCGAGTTCGTCGGCGACGATCCGCTTGACCCGGCCTCTTGGCGCAAACACGACAAGCCGTTCCTGCAGAGCGACGAAAACCTTTTCGGCGTCGGGCACGGTTCCTTCGTCCGCGACGCGAACGGTCAAACGCTTTACTTCTATCACGCGAAACTTGACCGTTCCCCCGGTTGGAACCGCGCCGTTTACTATCGCCCGGTCGAGTTCGACGCCGACGGTTTGCCGCGTCTGAAGTAACGCTATTCCCCCAACTTACGCAAATCGCCGATTTCAACGCCGTTCCCGCGTTCAAGTCGGCGTTTTCGGAACAAAAAATCGACGGTCGCCCGTTCGGACGCCCGTCGTTTTCCGTTTCTTGCCGGTTTTAACGATTTTCCGTTCTTCCGACCTTTACAGTCGCCGGTAAAGATACCCGGCGCGCTCGTATTCGTCGCGGTCGAGAAGGCCTTTCAGGTCGAGAAGCGTTTTGACGCCGCCTCCGAAAAAGCCCGCGATCTCCGCTTCGGTCAACGCCGCGAACTCCCGATGCGCGACCGCCAAAACGACCGCGTCCATTTGGCAAACGTCGGCCAAGTCGACGAACTCGACGCCGTAAAGCGCCCGCGCCTCTTCCGGGTCGGCGACCGGGTCGGCGACGACCGGTTCGATCCCGTATTCGCGCAGCTCCTTAATAATATCGAAAACCTTCGTGTTGCGGGCGTCCGGGCAATTCTCCTTGAAGGTGAAGCCGAGAACCGCGACGCGGGCGCCCTTGACGGTTTTGTCCGCTTTGATCAAATTTTTGACGAGATTTTCCGCGACGTAACGCCCCATATCGTCGTTGATTCGCCGTCCGGCCAAGATGATTTGGCTGCGGTACCCGACTTGCTCCGCCTTGTACGTCAAGTAATACGGGTCGACGCCGATGCAGTGTCCGCCGACGAGCCCCGGAGTAAACTTCAAAAAGTTCCACTTCGTTCCGGCGGCTTCCAAGACCGACTTCGTGTCGACGCCGAGTTTGTTGAAAATGATCGACAACTCGTTCATAAAGGCGATGTTAATGTCGCGCTGGCAGTTCTCGATCACCTTCGCCGCTTCCGCCACTTTGATCGACGGCGCCCGGTAAACGCCCGCCTCGACGACGAGTTCGTAAACCTTCGCGACCAAGTCGAGCGTCTCCGCGTCCATCCCGGAAACGATTTTGACGATCGTTTCGAGCCGCCGCTCTTTGTCCCCCGGGTTGATGCGCTCCGGAGAATACCCGACTTTAAAATCGACGCCGCAACGCAAACCGGACTCCCGCTCCAAAATCGGAACGCAAACGTCCTCGGTGACGCCGGGATAAACGGTCGACTCGTAAACGACGACGCTTCCCGGGGTTAGATTGCGCCCCAAAATGCGGCTCGCCCCTTCGACCGGCGACAAATCGGGCGTATGATCGTCGCGAACCGGCGTCGGAACGGCGACGACGTGAAACTTCGCTTCCCGCAATTTCGTCTCGTCGGACGTAAACTCGACGGTCGTCGCTCGGAGCGCGTCGGCGCCGACTTCGTTCGTCGGGTCGACGCCGGAGCGGTAAAGCTCGACTTTTTTGGCGTTGATATCGAACCCGACGACTTTCGCTTTTCTCGCGAACGCGACCGCGATCGGCGTCCCGACGTAGCCGAGCCCGATCAACGAAATTTTTTCCTCGCCGGAAACAATCTTTCGATACAACGCGTCCATTTCACCCGTTTTCCTTATTCTACGCAATCTTTCAGAGGCCGCCGAACGTTCGCGCCGCCTTCCGATTTACCGGTTTTTCTTATATTATCGATAAAACCGCGCTCCGTCTTTCGCCATTTTGCCGCGACGCCCTCAAATCCCCCTAAAATTTACATTAAAACCCCTCCCAATTTTTTATTTAAAAGCCTTAAAGGCCCCTTAAAAGCAAAACGACGCCGCTCGCCGTCCCGCGCTTGCGAGCGACGTTCGCCGTCGTTTCGTTTTTCGCGCTCAATTTTCCAACGTCGTTCGGAAACGAGCGCCGCGGCCGCTTCTTAAAGCGTCAACTTCCAAGGCTCGCGGTACGCGACGCCGAGGAGTTCGTTCGCCGCCTCGTCGTTCGTAATCCGTTCCTTTTCGGCGTCCCACTCGAGTCGGAGTCGCGTTTTCAGCGAGATGTTCGCCAAATGGCTCATCGTCGTGCTGAGGTGCGCTTCTTCGACGTCGGTGTTCGGCGTTTGGCGCGACCGCATGCAGTCGAGGAAGTTTTGCGCGTGCAGGGCCGTCGCGTCGGCGTTCCCGACTTCGGCGCCTTCGAGTTGGTAAACTTCGTCTTCGGCGCGCGGCTTTTTCTCTTGGAACTGGCCCGGCTTCTCGGTTTTGATCGTCCAACGATTGTCGTAAACGTAACACGTCCCTTGCGTTCCGCGGAACTCGACGAACCCGAGCGCGCGGTAATTTTCGTCGGTCGCCATAATCGGGTTCCCGTTCCCTTCGAAGTGGTTGAAGGTGAGGAGCCGCCCCGACGCGAACTCGAAGCAGACGGCCATCGTGTCCGGAATCGTGCGGTCGTCGTCGACGACAAACTTCCCGCCCATCGCGCAAATCGACGCCGGCGCCTTTTCGCCGAGGAGCCAGCGAATCATATCGAAAAAGTGAACGCCTTGGTTCGCAACCTGCGAGCAATACTCGTCCCACCAGCGGAACTTATACGGCGTAATATTCTCTTGGTACGCCCGTTCCGGACGCGGCCCGAGCCAAAGTTCCCAGTCGACGTGTTCCGGCGGCGCGGTCGGCTTCGCTTTCCCCATCCCGTTCGGGTACATGTTCGAACAGTGCGACGACCGGGCGACGGTCGTTCGGCCGATTTTATTTTCGAGCCCTTCGTTCAAGAGCCGGTTATAGAGCGGCGCGCTCCGGCGGTGAATCCCGACTTGCACGACGCGCTTGTATTTTCGCGCCGCTTCGACCATCGTTCGCCCTTCGACGACCGACGTCGCGAGCGGTTTTTCGCAGTAAACGTCGAACCCGGCCTTGCACGCCTCGACCGTTTGATACGCGTGCCAATGGTCCGGCGTCGCCAAGACGACCGCGTCGACGTCGGAGCGTTCGTAAATCTTGCGGAAGTCGGTTTCGAGCGTTTGCGAACCGTCGCCGAACTTCTCCGCCGCGTTGGCCAGCGTCTTCGAGTCGACGTCGCAAAGAGCCGCGATCTTCATATCGCTCGACTTTTTGAACGCTTGAAGGAGCTGCGAACCGCGGTTGGCGACGCCGAGGAACGCGAGTCGGATTTTATCGTTGGCGCCGACGATCTCGGCTTTCGACGTCGGCGTATGAAGCGCGGCCAATCCGAAAGCGAGCTACGTCGCGGCGCTTCGTCGGACAAAAGAACGGCGGTTCATCGAATTTTGACGGTCGGACACGGCGGCCCCCTTTCGTTGCGTTAAAATAGCTAAAATAGGCGTCGCAGGCAAAGCGTTGCGAAGTAAAAAGCGCGCTCAATCTCTTTTGCGTCGAAGCGCAAGCTAAGTATAACGGAACGGAACGCGATTTTCAAGCAATTTCGCGACAATTTCGCCGCGCCCCTTGAAAAATTTTAAGAAAACGTTATCGTTAAAGAAACGCCGGGAAAATCGACGCTCCGTTTGAGCGCCGAAAACCGCCCGCGCCAAAAAAACGCAAGAAAACAATGAAACAAACCGAAACCAACAACGACGCGACGCGTCGACCGACGCCGGAAGAGTACCGCGCCGCCCGTCGCCGAGTTCAACGGGAAACGACCCGCGTCGTCAAACGAACGCTCGTCGGCGTCGCGCTCTTCGCCGGGTTGTATTACCTCTTCTTGGCGACGAACGCTCGCCAAGCCGCGCCGCCGACCGAACCGGAAGCGCCGCAAGCGACCGTCGACGCCGAAACCGCCGTCGATGAAAACGTCGCGCCGCCGACGCCCGCGACGCCGTAAAGTTAGCCGCCTTTTTTCGCCCTAATATATTAATGACAAAATCGCCGCAAGAAATCGCTTCCGCCAACGACTCGCTCCTGATGAAAGCGCTCCGCCGCGAACCGGTCGACCGCCCGCCCGTGTGGTTAATGCGTCAAGCCGGACGCTATATGGCGGAATATCGCGCCGTTCGCGAAGGTCGAACGTTCCTCGAACTCTGCAAAAACCCGAAACTCTGCGCCGAAGCGATGCAAACCGCGGTCGAGCGGATCGGCGTCGACGCGGCGATCATCTTCTCCGACCTGCTCCCGATCCTTGAGCCGATGGGATTCGACCTCTCGTTCGTCGCCGGAGACGGCCCGAAAATCGGGAACCCGTTCCGCGAAGCCGACGACTTGGCCCGCGTTCGGGAACTGGTCGACGTTTCGCCGCTCGATTACGTTTACGAAACGGTCGCCGAGACGCGCCGCGCCGTCGCGCCCCTTCCGGTCATCGGGTTCGCGGGCGCGCCGTTCACCCTCGCCGGATACGCGATCGAAGGGGGGACGAGTCGGCAATTTTTGCGAACGAAGGCGTTAATGTATTCTCGCCCCGACGTTTGGCGCGAGTTGCTCGGACGCTTGGCGCGCTCCGCGGCTCGTTATTTGAACGCTCAAATCGACGCGGGCGCCGACTGCGTTCAAATCTTCGACAGCTGGGTCGGTTGCCTCGGCGTCGAGGATTTCCGCCGTTTTGTGTTGCCGTCGCTGCAAGAATTGCGTCGCGCTTTGAAGCCGGGCGTTCCGGTCATTTACTTTGGAACCGGCAATCCGGCGCTCTTGCCGTCTTTCGCGGAGGTCGGGAGCGACTGCGTCGGCGTCGACTGGCGGATCCCGATCGACGACGCTTGGGCGCAAATCGGCCCCGACCGCGCCGTTCAAGGGAACCTCGACCCGGTCGTTTTGCTCGGCCCGCAAGAGACGATTCGCGTCGAAGCGACGCGGATTCTCGACCGCGTCGGCGACCGCCCCGGTTTCATCTTCAACCTCGGACACGGGATTTTGAAGGAAACGCCGGTCGAAAACGTTATTTGCCTCGTCGAGACGGTCAAAAACTGGCGCCGCGCCGCTCGTTAGCGAGTTTTTGAGTCCGCCGACGTCCCCTGTTTCGCCCATTTTAACGCCGACGTCCTTTTTCGTCGGGCTTTCCTTAACCGCTTGATAAAATTGCGACCGACGTCGTTATTTTGGGCGGTTTCCTTTGTTCCTTAACCGTCGTTGATTTTCGTTCCGATGCAACGTTTCGAGCTCAAGAATTCGTTCGGTTGGACGTTTTTCGTCTTAATCGCCGCGTCCTTTTGGACCAACGCGGCGGTTAAGTTCGACGCGTCGCCGTCGAGCGCGCCCGCCGTCGCGAGCCGTTCGACCGCCGAAAATTCTTCGACGGCGTTCGATTCGACCGCGCCGACGTTCGTCTCGGAAAGCGTCGCCTCTTTCGACGTTCTTTTCGAACCGACGGCGGCGCTTTGGGAGGCTTCTCCGTTCGGCGCTCGGCGCGTTCAAGACCCGACGCGTCGACGACTCGGCGGCGGCGATTTTTCTTCGCCGATCGGTTCGGCGAAATCGGCGTCTTTCCGCGCTTCTTCGTTCGCCGCGTTCGGTCTTTCGTCGGCGCTTTTCCGTTCTTTTTGGGACTGCCAAACGGCTTCTCGTCCCCTCTTCCTAACGTTGCGTTCTCTTCGTAATTGACGTTTGGCGTTCGCGTTCGCGAATTTATCGCGACAACAACTAATAAACGTCAATTGCAACAAAATACGGCGCGAAAAAATTCTTTTTGCGTTCGTTTAAAGAGATTTTTCGTTAGGAAACAGAAAATGAGTCTTGAAAATTTGAGCGCGAACGCGCTCGCCGCCCTTTACGCTCTTCCCGCGCTCCCGATTTTTGGCGCCGGTTGGCTCTCGCAAATCCGCGCCGACCGTTGCGTCCGCCGACTGACCGACGCCGACGCGGGCGTCGCTTCCGACGTCGCGCTCGCCGCCTTCCTGAAAGAGGTCGACTTGACCGACGTCGAAGTCGTCAAGAGCGAAAATTATATGCAGAACGAATACGACGCCGCGCAAAATAAGATTTTTTTGAGTCCGGACACGTTGGGGCGCCGCGACGTCGCTTCGGTCGCGTTGGCGTTGCGCGCCGGAGCGCAAGGGGTCGCCGAACGTCGCGCGCCGGAAAAACCGCGTCGCGTCCGCGCGTTGCACGCCGCCGAAAACATTACGTTCTGGGGCGCGTTCAGCATTTTAGCGTTCGGGATTATGTCGTCGACCCTCGCGACGACGGTTCTCGGATACGCGCTGGTCGCTCTCGTTTACTCGCTTTGGCGCGTCCGAACGAAAATTTTGCGCGAAATCGACGACGTCGCGCTGAAATTCGCCCAAACGAATGCGACGATTCCGCAAGACACGGCTCGGTTGATCGAGCAAGCGTTGAAAGCGGAGCGCGTTAAGTTCTAACGCCGTCCCTTTCGGCCCCGTTTTTCTGAAAGTCGACGTTTTTTCCCAACGCGTCGACTTTCAGCGTTGAACGTTCTCGGCTTTCGTCAATTTCTCCGCCAAAACCCCGGCGTCAACACCGCCAAAACGATCCAAATTTCCAAGCGTCCGATCAACATCGCGCCACTATAGAGTAATTTTGTCGGCGCGGAAAGGAAGCCGTAATTCTCCAAAGCGCCCATTTTGCCAAACGCGGGCCCAACGTTGGAAAAGCTCGCGAGCGCGGCGCCGGCCAAATCGCT
>JAFYVO010000312.1 GCA_017549085.1 Thermoguttaceae bacterium | reverse complement strand
TTAGCGTTTGACTGGGCGACGGTCGCTTGGGCCGGGCGCGGGTTGACGGCGACGCGAAAAGCGGAGTCGACCGCGTCGGTCGGAGCGGCGAGCGACGTCGAGTTGACGATTGAAAACCGTTCGGCGCGCGCCGTATCGTTGGAAATTGTCGACGATTCGGATCCGAACGCCGACGCGTTGGCGCCGCGCGACGAGTCGGAGGAGTTCGAGGCGGCGGAAGAAGGGGACGCGATCTTGGAAAACGGCGCGCGTTTTGAATTGCGAACGATTCCCGGCGGTCAAAAAGAGACGTTGCGTTATCGGTTGCGTTGGAGTTGTCGCGGCGAATACGCGTTGGAGTTTGTCGCGTTGCGCTTGGTCGGTCGGCTCGGGTTTTGGAGCCAATATCGTCGCGTTCCGTGTTCGACGACTTTTCGCGTTTATCCGAATTTGCGCCGTTTGGCGAGTTTTGAAATGTTGGGGCGCGCCGCTTCGCAAACGCTTCTCGGGGTGCGCCGCGCTCGAGCGGTTGGACAAGACGACGAGTTCGAGCGGCTTCGCGATTATGAAGAAGGGGATCAGTATAAGTTTATCGATTGGCGGGCGACCGCGAAACGGAATAAATTGACGACGCGCGTCTTTCAAACGTCGAAAAATCAGCGGATTATGTTGGCGATCGACGCCGGTAGGATGACGGCGAACCGAGCGAGCGGCGTTTCGTTTTTCGACGCGGCGTTAAATTCGACGTTGGCGTTGGCCTACTTCGCCCTGAAACAAGGGGACGAAGTAGGGTGTTTCGTCTTTTCGGACGAGGTCAAGCGATACGTCGCGCCGCGCGGCGGGATGGCGCAGATGAACGTGTTGATTTGCGGACTTTACGACGTTTTCCCGGAACGGGTCGAGTCCCAATACGACCGCGCGTTCGATTATTTAGCGTCGAGGTTGTCGAAACGTTCGTTGGTAGTGCTGGCGACGAACGTAATGGACGAGCGAAACGCGGCGCAAATCGAACGCGTCGCGACGAGTTTGAACGGCAAACATCTGCCGCTGGGGCTTTTCTTCCGCGACCGCTCCTTGTTTGACGCGGTCGAGCGCTGGGAGAGTTGGGAAAAGGCGCAAACGGAAGGGGGCGCGACGGAAACGAACGACGCGAAAAAAGTCGGGCGATTCGATTGGGGGAACCGGCGGCGCGAGACCGTCGGCGACGACGAAATCGAACGCTTTCTTTTGCGGGAAACGCGACCCGAGGACGCGACGGAGGACGAGCTGTTTTATCGAGCGGGCGCGGCGGCGGAAATTCTGAATTGGCGGCGGCGAACCTTGCGTCGGCTCGAAGCGCGCGGGGCGCTGACGCTCGACGTCTTCCCGGAGGACGCGGCGGCGCCGTTGATCAATAAATATTTGGAAGTGAAAGCGCGTCGGCTTCTTTGACGATTAGAGGATTGGGGGGATTTGCGTTGTTAAGACGGCGTTGAAACGCGCGGTTTAGGCAGAATCGAGCGTTCGAGTGGGAAAGGACTGAAAAAGCGAGCGATGACGAGAAAGAAAATAACGAAGCGCGATATGCGGGTAATCGTCGAGTCGGTCGCGTTGAAATTCGAGCGTCGACCCGAGACGCGGGGCAACTCGATTTTACGCGAGGTTTTCGAAGCGGCGCGGCTTCTCGATTTGCGCGAATATTTGACGAACGACGACGCGATCGCCGCCGCGAACCTGATTCACGACCGCTTTCCCGATTCGCCGCTCCTTTTCTCCCGCGAACCTGAACCGGGCGCCGACCCGCCGTTTAAGCCCGAACCGAAATTTCGCAACCGATTTTAGCAAACTAAGGACGGCGCGCGATTGCGAAAGACGGGCGACGGGGCGGTAAGAGCGATAAGATAGACAAAACGGACGGTAAGCTCGGCAAGCAGGGCAAAGCGGGAGGGGAAGCTCCGCAAGTAGGGTAAAACGGAGGGAATCTCGGCAAGCAGGGCAAAACGGACGGTAAGACCGGTAAACAGGGCAAAGCGGGAAGGGATGCTCGGCAAGTAGGGCAAAACGGACGGTAAGACCGGTAGACAGGGCAAAATGGCTGGCAAGCGCGCCGCAAGAAACGTAAAACGGTTCCAACGTTCAGACGGCGCGTAAGAGCGACTTTGAGGCGTTGGAACCGTTTAAATCGTTAAATTTTGCCGCTCGGCGCGCCGGTAAAGGAAAGTCGAGCGGTTTTTTAACGCGAAAACGTTAGTTTTGCTTCATCGCGGCGGCGAGAATCGCGCTCGTCGACGGACGCATGATGCGCGGGTCGACTTGTTCGCCTTGTTGGAGCGTCGCGCGAACGGCTTTACCGGAGATGAAGACCGGTTTTTCGTCGGCGTGATTTTCCATCAGGTCGACGCGGCCGATCGATTCGTAGTACGCCGCGAAACCGACTTTCAACGGTTTTTCTTGCAGGTCGCCGTTGAGGTTGTCGAAGATTTCTTGCGCGTCGAAGTCGCCCCAAATCGCCGTGCCGTCTTTGTACGGCGCGTCGGCGTGTTTGCGGCCGATGATAACGTCGGTGAAACCGAAGTTTTGACGGTAAATCGCGTGCATCACCGCTTCTTTCGGGCCGCCGTAGAACATCTTAATGTCGAGGCCGAGGAGAACGACGCGGTCCGGAACTTCTTCGCCGAGTTTCGTCCAAAGTTCGACGTCCGAGTCCCCTTCGCCGAGCGCGCGGTCCGCGATCAGTTTTTCGTAGGTCGACATGCGGATTTCGGCGTTGACGTCGTCGCCCTTCGTTTCGCCGACGAGCGGGTTCAAGCAGGCGCCCGCGTTGAAGCCTTCTTTGAGGAGTTTTTCGAGCCCGTAAACGAGCGCGTACTCGTGAGCGCGGTGCAGCGGGTTGCGCGTTTGGAAAGCGACGACGCGTTCCCAACCGCGTTCGGCGATAAGAGCGCGAACTTCTTTCGGCGAAAGGACGTACTTGCCAAACGCCGGGTTTTTCGGTTGCGGGAAGACGTTGATTTTACCGCCGAGGAGGTAGTCTTTGTCCGCGTCGTTGACGAGAACCATGTCGGCGCCCGGGTGGTCGGTTCGTTCGGTAAGGTAAACCGACTTCAGGTAGCGCGGTTTGTCCCAAGGGAAAACGTCCGAAATTTCAAGGGTCGCGACGATATTGTCGTTTTTGTCGACGAGCGCGACTTCTTGACCGGCGCTCAGCGTTTTCGCGAGTTCCGCCGTAACCGGGAGGGAGAGCGGAATCGTCCAAGCGTATTTTTTGCCGTTATATTCGATAACCGATTCGTCGAGAACGCGGTTGAACGTCGCGGAGTCCATCGGGCCTTCGAGCGGCGTCAGCGCGCCGTCGCCCCAACGGTAGACGGTGGAGAGGTCGGCGTCGCTCACCGGAACTTTAACGAGCGTCGCCGCTTTTTTCGCGTAATCGTCGAGTTGATCGGCGGGGATCGCGCGGCAAACCGGTTCGGTCAGACCGCCGTGATAGAGGATTAAATCGGCCATTTTGCTTCCCTTTAGGTAAATTAGGCGTTTTGCGCAATAAAATCCGCCGCGCCGCGTTGAAATCGAAAGCCCGTTCGCGTCGGCGGTTCGCGAAACTCCGAAAATTGAGGCGCAAGCAACTCGCAACGTCGCAAGACGGTGCGGAGCGCGTCGGCGTTAAATCGGAGCGTTTCAAACATTTTCATTATACCCCCGTTTGCGATTTTCAAAAGGGGGCGCGACGCGAGCTTCAGGGCGACTCGCTCGCGTCGGCGAATAACTTTCGTTGCAATTGCTTTAATCGGCTCTTTTGCGCGGAAACTTCGGCGGAATAAACGCCTTTTGCCCTTATAATTAGATAAAGGGGAAAAACGGCGTCGCGTCCGGAGGAAAAAATGCGGAATCGATGGAAACAACACCGTTAAAATCGGCTTAATCGGCGTCTTTTTCCGGTTTCGACGGGCGACCGATCGTCTTTTTGACCGAATATTCGCGGTCTTTCCGGTTTTGGTAAGCGACCAGAAGCTCCGCGATCGCGCCGACGGAGAGGAGCTGAGCGCCGAGCAACATCAGCGCCGCCGAGTA
>JAFYVO010000311.1 GCA_017549085.1 Thermoguttaceae bacterium | reverse complement strand
GGTCATCGCTTCGAGTTTTTCAAGCGTCAGGTGCCCTTGCGCGGCGGCGTCGGCAAGGGTCGAGTCTTCCGAAACCGGAATGAAGGCGCCGCTCAAACCGCCGACCGAGCTCGACGCGAAGAGACCGCCCTTCTTAACGGCGTCGTTGAGCATCGCGATCGCGGCGGTCGAACCCGGCGCGCCGACGTGCGCCAAACCGAGCGTCTTCAAAATTTCGCCGATGCTGTCGCCGACCGCCGGAGTCGGAGCCAAGGAAAGGTCGACGACGCCGAATTGGGTGTTCAAGCGTTCCGCGACTTCGCGCCCGATCAGCTCGCCGACGCGGGTAACGCGGAAGGAGGCCGTTTTGATTTCTTCCGAAAGATCGGAGAGCGTCAGCTTTTGACCGTTTTCCTTCGCGGCGGCGATGCGACGACGGAGCGCGCAGTCGACGACGCCCGGGCCGGAGACGCCGATATTGATCGTCGCGTCCGGTTCGCCGACGCCCATATACGCGCCGGCCAGAAACGGGTTGTCTTCCGGAACGTTCGCGAAAACGACGAGCTTCGCGGCGGCGAAACCGACGTTCGCGGCGTCGGCGTGCGCAATATCCAGAATGACGTGTCCGAGGCGGTGCAACGCGTCCATATTGACGCCGGCTTTGCGGGACGCGGCGTTGATCGAGGAGCAAACGCGCTTCGTCGAGTTCAGGACTTCCGGCAGGGAGTCGATAACCGTTTGCGCGCCGTCGGAAATCCCTTTGTGAACGAGGGCCGAGAAGCCGCCGACGAAGTCGACGCGGCAGTGTTCGGCGGCTTCGTCGAGCGCTTTGGCGAGCTTGAGCGCGGCCGGTTTCCCGTGTCCGGCGAGGAGAATCGCGGCCGGGGAGATGGCGAGGCGTTTGTTCGTGATCGGAATCCCGTATTTCGCGCCGATTTCGTCGCAAACGTCGACCAAGTTTTTCGCGCGGGAAACGATCTTATGGTAAACCTTTTGGCACATCAGGTCGACGTTCGGTCCGGCGCAGTCGTTGAGGTTCAGCGCCAAGGTAACGGCGCGCACGTCGAGGTGTTCCGCGTGCAACATGCGGATAGTGGAGAGGATTTCGTCGGTTCTCAACATCGGGATTCGTTTCCGTCCAAAAAAGGAGTAAGAGGCGAACGACTCTAGCGACGAGCCAAGCGCCGCGGTCGACTCTTAATTCTCATTAATATTAATATACGCGAACTACGCAACGCCGCGTCGAATCGTTTATCGATACGCTTCGCAAAACGCCTTTTCAACGCGACGCGGTCTTAAAAGCCAATTATAGACGAAACTCGACGTTTTTCAAGACGGGCCGACGCGACCTTTTTGTCGTCGCGCCAATTTTCCGGCGCTTTCTAAGGGCGGCGACTTTAAAAGAAAATGGATAAAATAGGTAAAAAGGTGAAAATTTTGTGAGAAAAACACGTGTTTTTTGCGTCGCCCCCTCTTTACAAAAAATGACGATTGTGCAAATTATAACAATTAGACGGACTTTTTGCGTTAACTTGGAAAAGAACGGTGGAATTTTACAGTAAAAAAGAAAATTCCCGGTTTCTTTTTTTCGACAAAAGCGCTAAAATATCGAAGGCTGTTGAAATGGTGAAGAGAGGAAAATTTTGCCGGTCGCGGAAACTCGAACGACGGTTTGAGCGCGAGCGATAAAATTTTCCGGCGGTTTCAACCGAACGCCGTCGCTTCGATACGGATTTTTATTAAAACAAGCGAAACAGATATAACTAACAATAAAAACGGACCGACAATAAGGCGAACGCTCCGCGCGGCGCCCAAAACGGTCGAGAGGAGGCGTCTCTTGGGTAAGACAAAGTCTTGTTGCCGCTACGCGGCGGTTGTGATCGCTTTGATCGTGTTGCTGCGCGTCGGCGTCGGCTGCCATTTCCTTTACGAAGGTCTATGGAAGATGGATAAGTCGAACGGTTTTTCGGCGAAAGGTTTCCTTGGCATGGCCAAGGGCCCGACGAAAGAACTGTATTATATGTTCCTTCCCGACCTCGGCGGCGAAGAACGCATTCAAATGGCGGAAGTTTATCGCGTCGTGAAGAACGGCGAAAACAGCGAGCAAGAACGCATCGGCTGGACGCTTCCGGTCATCGAAACGGAGTGGTACGACTACTATATGGCTTTCGAGAAGAAATACGGCTTGGATAATCCGGAAATCGACAACCCGGAAGCCGTCGATCCCGAAATTCTGAAACTGCGCAACCAACGCAAAGCCGCGCGCGGCATTTTCAACCAATACGTTCTTTCGCTCCGCGAATACACCCTTGAAAATCGCGAAGATTTCCGCGGTTTCGTCGCGAGCAAACGTCGCTTTGAAGAAGCGCTCGCGAAATCGAAGAACGACGCCGAATACCAACGCATTCGCGATTGGGACGCGCAACTCAAATACCGCAACGAAGGCGAAAAATTCGCCGCCGCGCCGGTCTCGATGGGCGAAAATATGCAACTCGCGCTTTGGAGCGTTCTGAGCGCCGAACAAAAAGCGAAGGGCGAAATGACCCCGCTCGCTTACGGCGCGAACAAATCGGCGATTATGAAGTACGTCGCGAAGATTCCGTGCCTGCAAGGGATCGCGACCGCCTCGACGATGGGTATGCTCGACTTGGCCGTTACGCTCGGCTTGACGGCGATCGGCGTCTGCTTGATGCTCGGTCTCTGCACCCGTTTGGCGTGCCTCGGCGGCGCGGCGTTTATGATCAACGTCGTTCTTTCGCAATTCCCGTGGCCGACCGTCTACCCGTATCCGCCGGAAGTCGTCGGGCACTCGATGGTCTTCAATAAGGACACGATTGAACTCGTCGTTCTTTTGGTCTTGGCTTCGCTTCCGGCCGGTCGCTGGGGCGGGCTCGACTGGTTCCTTTGGAATTGCGTCGGTCAAAACCTGTACCGTTACTTCGGGATCGAAAAAGACCCGATTCCGGAAGTTTTGCAAGTTGAGAGCTGCAACTGACCGATAACCGAGAATAGAGAACACGCCGACCCGAACGTCGGTTCATAGGACCGTCGACCGTTCGGCAACGTATACTAAGGAAATAGATAACGATGAGTGAAAAGAAAGTAACGCTCGGTAAGAAAGAAGCGGCTTCCAACGGTTGCTCGCGACGTAATTTTCTGAAAGCGGGCGCGCTTGCGGCCGCCGTTCCGGCGGCTAGCGTCGGGGCGTTTTATTACGGGTATTCGAAGACGCATCCGCGACCGCTGCGCGTCGCGATCCTCGGCGTCGGCGACGAAGGGAGCGTTCTCCTCGGCGCCTGCAACCCGGAATACGTGCAAATCGTCGCGTTCGCCGACGTTCGCCCGTACAACCAACACCGCGCCTTCCACGGCGACCGTTACGGCGACGTCGCTTTCGCCGCCCGTCCGGGTTTGATGGAAAAATACGGTTGGAAGACCGAAGACGAAGCGCGCAAACACGTTAAGGTTTACGGCCCGTACGAAGAACTCCTCAAAGACGCGAAGAAACTCGGCGTCGAGGCGGTCATCATCGGTTTGCCGCTCCACCTGCACGCGAAAGCGTCGGTTCAAGCGATGAGCCTCGGCCTGCACGTCCTCTGCGAAAAGCTGATGGGCCACTCGATCATCGAGTGTAAAGAAATGGCGCGCGCCGCGAAGAAGTTCCACAAACACCTCGCGATCGGCCACCAACGCCACTACAATATTCTGTATCACGAAGCGACCGACCAAATCGAACGCGGTCTCCTCGGCGATATTCACTACATCCGCGCTCAATGGCACCGCGGCAACTCCCCGGGCGCCGACAGCTGGCAAATGCCGATGCCGGCCGCGTTCAAACCGGAAGACCCGCAAGCGAATAAGTTGGCCGAAGAGCTCGCCGACTGGACCGCGCAAATGAACGAAGCTCGCGGCGTCGAAATCGAAACTTGGCGCAAAAAGGTCGCGCAAAAACAAGCGCAACTCGACGACGCGATGATGCTCGAAGAAGGCGCGAAATACAAGGGCCTCGTCGACCTGCATTCGCCGGAAGCGCTCGGTTACCAAGATATGACGGTCGGCGGCGCCGGTCGCGAATATCGTCGTCCGAGCACGGAAGAATTGATTCGTTGGCGCTTGTGGAAACGCACCGGCGGCGGCCT
>JAFYVO010000310.1 GCA_017549085.1 Thermoguttaceae bacterium | reverse complement strand
CTCGAACGCGACCCTCGCCGACGAAACGCTCGCCGACTTCGGTTCTCTTTGGGACGAAACCGACGAAACGACGCTCGCGGAAACGGAAACCGACGGCGAAACGTTAAACGTTGTCGCCGAAGCGTTAACCTTCGAACCGATCGACTTAGGAGAAATCGAACAAGAACCGGGCGACGTCTCCCTTATGAGCGGCTCAACCGGAAACAGCGGGCAAAACGGCCAAGGAGATGGTTCGGGCGACGCGGCGGTCATTTCCTTCGGCGTTTCGGGCGGAATCGACGGAAGTCTCGTTATGCCGGGGCCTAATCTCGGCGTCGACGCGGCGATTCTCGAAGGACAAACGATTACTTTTACGCTGACTCCCAAGTCAGGGAATCCCAACGACGTCGTCGTTACGGCGACGCTTTCCGGGATGGACGCGGGCGTCGATTACGTCGGAAACGCGACGCGCGAAATTACTCTAACCGCTAACGGTAGTTCGTTTACCCTTCAAATGCTTCCGGATTTTACTACGCCGGGCGTATGGGATAGCGGGGACGAAACCCTAACAATTACCCTAAGCGTAACAAACGGAACCGCAACGATTGAAAAGGCAAGCTTTACCTTGTTAGTCGTTGAAAAACCGGAGTTTATCTCCGACGTAGACAGAGCCGGTACGTTGCCGGTAACGTATAATAACGACGTCTATCGGTCATATTTCAAAAAAGACGCGATGGCCAATAGCGAAATCTCGCTAAGAACGAACATTTACGCGGGCGCTTCTCCCTATATTGAATATTATTTTTGGGATAATATCAATCAGTGTTTTACGACTGAAAGTCAATATTTTACCGTAAGTAAAGCGGAAAACGGAGAAGCTGTTGTGTCGTTGCGTTATAACGCAATGGCTATTCAAGCGTCTCATAATTATGAAGCAGTAATTCAAAATAATGGATTAGAGCCGAGAATTTTCAACGATATATTGACGATTTACGCTTGCGATACTCGTTTTATTTTAGAGAGCGGCGGTATGGCGTATACCGACGTCGCGTCGCTGGAAATTGATCTCAGTATGTGGTGGATCTATCGTAACGGCAGCGCCCTGGCGTCGGCGGTTCCTCGCGACGGTTGCACGATCGGTGAATTAGCGGAAGAAATTGGTCTGTCGGCAAATGAATTCCGAGAGTGGTTAACAATACGCGGAGAAAATGAGTTAGATTTATTTAACGGCGACACCGTATCCGTTAGCGCATTAAAATTAGAGGATAAACTCGCCAATACCAATACGTCGCCTGTTCGATTTTGGATTCCCAACACAATGTACGCGGTATGGATTTGGGATCCTAATCAAAAAGCAACAATGGGGTGGAACGATAATCTGAGCGGTCTTGCGCACCTTGGTTTTAATGTAATTAGCTTATCCAACGTTGCCAAAGACGTCTTTTTTAATACGATGGAAAATTTATCGACGGAACGCAAATTACACGGAATTTACTTCGTCGGTCATGGAGCCGGACAGGAGTTGGAGAACGGTTCTGGGGACGGTCAGGAGCCGGAGAACGAAATAATAACAAGTTTTGGATTTAGTGAAACGGCTTGGGGACCAAGTTGGAATATGAGATACTATTCAGCGGCGCCCAAACCGAGGCTTTTAAGCGATTCCGGACAATACGTTACGGATTTTACAAGTCCTAATTTAGGTATGAATCACGCGCTAAATTATAATTTGGCCGCAATGGCGCTTCATTCGTGTTATGCGATGAATCCCAACGCCGATTCGAAAAAATTGTTAGCGGGCGATAATCCGAACGCTATTCGGTATATCGATGAGAATGTGTTTAAAAGGCCTGAAAACACCACTATTTATAAACCGACGAATAACAATAAACCAGTAGAAGATAACGACCAATATATCGCTTATGCGGTATATTGTAATATTCTTCCGGCTTGGCACGGCGCTTCATGGAAAACGTGGGGGTTGAACTTGCAACACCTTGGATGTTTGCAAGAAACGGCGACGTATTATTATTGATCAAAGAAAGGAGCGAAAGACTATGCGTAAAAAGCTTACTTTTAGAATATTCGTTGTTGTTTGTTCGACGACGCTTTTCCTTTCCTCGGCTTGGGCGATCGTTCCAGTCACCTCCAATAAACCGGCGCCGGTTCGTCAAAAACCTTTAAACGCTTGCGATTCGCAAGCTATTTGGGGAGGCGGACCTAGGTTGCACGCCGATATCGGGCTTCTTCCCCCGTCGACAAACGCGGCGGAGTTTCTCGATTATCGAGTGATGGAAGAGGTTCAATTAATGTCGCCCGACTCAAAATTAGCGTTGGCTGCAGCGGCGGCCGAGGCGTTGCGGCGTGGTTGTTACGATATTGCGATCAGTGCAGCACGAAAAGGCGTCGCCGAATCGCCGAAACCTTGGGAAGAAAATAACGGCGCTAAATCGGCGCCCGGCGCCCCGAACTGGCAATATTACTTGCAGTTTCTAGCGGTCGCGCACGAGTTAAAAGGCGATTGGAACCAAGCGCAAGAGCTTTGCGCCGCGGCTTATGGTTCCTATTCCCATAATTTGACTTGGTTAAACGCGCGGATTTTTTATTCGACCGGCGAGACTGACGCGGCGTTTTTTTATCTGATGCAGGTTACGCCGCGACTCCAAGACTATGTTGCGACAATGGAAAACTTTAAGCGCAAAGTTGAAACCGGCGAAATCGCTAAGCGATCAAAAAGAGACGGAAGACGCTTGCGAGCTTATTATGTAGGCAACGAAAGAGAATCTATCTATCTTGACTCCGATTGGAAGCGTCTTTACGCGTTTCGAGATTCCTGTGCGCGAATCGTGTGTCCGGAATTACATTTTACCGTTTTAGAAAGAACATGGGACGAAGCGTTTAGAAAATACGACGCGCTTTGGGACGAATGCTGGCAACGTTTTTTGTCCTTCGCGGAGGCAGAATTTGCTACTTTGCCGTCCGACGGCAAGACGAAGCGGTGGAACGGAAGTCAAGAAGATTACCGTGAAAAAATGGATTTTTTGCGCGAATTGGGTAAGTTGCCGTTGTAAACGCAAGTGAAAGCGGTAAAATGACGCGAATCTTGTTCGCCTCTTGGCATTGGTATCTCGACCAATCGAACGGGGCGTCGATCACAACGCGGGAAACGCTTCTCGCGTTGGCGCGGCGCGGTTGGGACGTCAAAACGTTCCGCGGCGCCGCGACCGACTTCTTCAACCCGCCAAGCGTCGACGAAATCTTGACTTCGAGCGGCGTCGCCGTCAAAAAACGCTTCGACGGCGGCGTCGGCGAGGGCGCGTTTCAAGCTGTCGCGTACCGCGATTCCGGCGTCGATTCGGTCGTCGCGCTTTACGACGCCGCGTTGCGTTGACGTTTCTTGGGCGACGCGGGAAACGCTCGCGGCGTCGCTTTCTTTGAACGTGAAAACCGATTGGCGACGGCGCGTCGTTTGGTTGACGCTCTGTCGCGCTTTTGGGGCGGGACGCCCGGCGTCCTAGGTCGCTCGTGGTAGGACGCCCGTTGTCCAACGTCAATAACGGCGGCGTTTGCGTCGGGCGACAATTTTGGATTTTTTTTAGTTTTTTTCAAGAAAAAACTTGACGCCGGGTTTTCGTTGTGTTAAAGTGATAATCGAAGGTTCAATCGACGCCCGCTTTTTTGAGCGTTAAATTTTGTTTTTGTTCCATTTATTAGGCGTTGACCAGAGCTTGCGCCGTCGTCGGCGACACCGCAAGTCTCGCGTTGGCATCGTTTCCTAAAAAGGAGTTTAAAATGAAATCGTTCTTCAACAGCCTTTCGTCTTGCTTTCCGTTCTTCGCGAACCGTCCGAACGCTCTCGAACGCGCCGTTCGGCAATCTCCCACGAGCCGTCGACTCCGGATGGAACCCCTTGAAAACCGGGCGCTTCTGGCGGTCGACGCGTTCGGCGGCGCCGCCCTTGCCGACGTCGGAGAAAGTTGGGGGCCCGATCCCGCCCCGGTGTTTTCGGCGTCGGAACTGTCGACCGACGCCGCCGAAACGACGATTTCTCTTGCCACCCTTAACTCATCTTCTTACGGGCCTTACGTTACGTCGGAGCAAGCCGCGCTCATCGACTTCCGCTCCAACGCGACTCTCGCCGACGAAACGCTCGCCGACTTCGGCGCTCTTTGGGACGAAACCGACGAAACGACGCTCGCGGAAACGGAAACCGACGGCGAAATGTTAAACGTTGTCGCCGAAGCGTTAACCTTAGAACCGCTCGACTTAGGAGAAATCGAACAAGAACCGGGCGACGCGTCTCTTATGAGCGGTTCGTCGGGGTCGAGCGGTTCGTCGGGGTCGAGCGGCTCCTCGGGGGCGAGCGGCTCCTCGGGGTCGAGCGGCTCCTCGGGGGCGAGCGGTTCGTCGGGGGCGAACGGCAACGCCGCGACGATTCAAGCTAGCTATTCGGGCGGCGCGTCGCCGATCGCCGGTTACGACGGCGTTATCTGGGAGGGGGGCGCGGTCGACATTACGTTGAGCGCCTACTCGGGCGGCGCGGCGGGTTGCGTTGTAAAGGCGACGGTTACGGGCCTGGATTCGGATAATTTCAACGAGGACGGGTCGACGCTCGAGGTGAATATGAGCGACGGCGGCGGGATTTGCGTTCGAACGATCGCGGACGCCGAAATTGACGGCGACCAAACGTTGACGATCACGTTAACCGTAACAAACGAAAACGCGACAAACGGAATCCCGACGCTTTCGAAATCGACGTTTACCGTGTTAGTCGTCGAACGACCGGAATTTATTTCGGACGGCGACGTCGACCGCGACAATCCGGACGACAAAAACGCGACGAAAAACAACGACTTTTATCGTGCGTATATTAAAAGAGCTAACGATACAAACGAAGAGATTACCTTACGAACGTCAATAAGTTCAGCTGGGGCGGTGGCGAATCTGAAATATTCGTTGATTAATACAAATGAATTGTTTCAAATTAATGAAAGTACTGGAAAAATCACCTTAAAGCAAGATGCGGCAATATATTTAGCAACACATTCTAACACCGTTTATTGGACGCTTCAAATTAAGGTGGAAGATTCGCGATTTGCCGCGTCGAGCGGCGGTTCCTCTCTTTCGGATACGGCGACAGTGAATGTCAACCTAAGCGAATGGCAAGTAACGCGGAATAGTACTAAAGAGCTTGCTACGGTAACCGCCGTCGACGGTTGCGTTATTAGCGATTTAGCGAATAGAGCAGGATTAGAAGCGGACGATTTTAAAAAATGGTTGACCGTCATTAATCCAAATGAAAAAATTGAACTGTTCGACGGGCGATGGGTAACGGTTGACGAACTGACTAGCAACGATGTTTTAGCTGGAAGTTCGGAACGTTTTGCTATTCCGAACGTGATTTACGCCGTTTGGTATTGGGATCCCGCAGATCAAAGTCTAATGGCCTGGCGATGGAATATAGATAATTTAAAAGCCTTAGGATTTTACGTTGAGGAATATGATAATTCGACGTTCATTCAAGGAAATCTTTCGAATGACGAAGCGGCGATTGCGGCAAAAGCGCAGGTTTTTAGTACATTGGAAAATTTAGGCGACGCTAAGAAATTACATGGCGCATATTTTACGGGACATAGTAGCCAGTATGAATTTGGTTGCGACGCTACTCAGACGGGAGTAACGGATTGGGGCCCAAAATGGGAAATCTTATATGCTTCTAGCCGGCCATACAATGAAACCGATCACAGTACGTGGGCGTTGAACCAGACTACGGAATATAAGTGGGGCGCTTTGATTGTTCATGGATGTTTTACCGATAATTTTCAGACTGAATCTTTAGTTGCGCAACCGGGAGGAATTTTAATAGGATCGCTTATTTCGGTGACCCCTTCTCCAATTGACGTGAGGGGATGCTGGGATTGCCGTGTTAATAATCAAGGCGTCGTGATTTACGGGGGAAAACAGTACACGAAACTGATTTAACGCTTGGGGCGTCAAGGGAGAAAAATAATGAATATTGGTATGACGATTGGGCGAATGTTTCTTTTTTTAGGCCTTATGGTCTTATGTATCGGCGGTTTCGCATTTGAAACGACGCCAAATCTTGACGGAATACCGGCGCCTAAACGAATAAAACAAGAGAAATCGTTAGACGGCTTCGTTAGTTTAAATTGCGCAAGACGCGTAATTTATTTCAATGATTTTAGAACGGAAAACTATGGCGGAGAGTACGACATTTTTTTTGTTCTCGGCGATTATGAAAAGGCGATTGAAAAAGCGCGCGGCGAGCTAGAAAAATATAAGCCGGGACGAGAATCCGTAGAGGGAAAATTGAATCTGGACGACGCGGGGCACGCGTGGCGCGCACACTTGAATATGTTAGCGTTGGCCTTCGAACTGAACGGCGATTGGCGCGAAGCGCTTGACGCGTACGCCGTCCTTTATGCCTCCGATTCTGAAGAATCTTGGTGGGCGAAGGCGCGGATTATGTACGCAACAGGAAATCGAGATCTAGCGTTTCGTTACGCCGCTTACGCTATCGCGCGGCGCTCGTATGTTTCACTTGACTCCGTAAGAGAAAAAGTAACGACGCGTCGCGCCGAATTAACCGCGCAAAAAAGAGCTTGGGAACGTTCGACGAAAGTTTTTTCGCAGGAAACCGGAACGCTCGACGAAGAATGGCGCGCGGTTTGGGAACTATATGATAATTGCGCCCGCGTTGTCTGTCCAGAATTGCCATACGCCGTTTCAGAATCGGAGGACAGTATGACAATTAAACGCTTTAACGTATTGCAAACGGAAGCGTTTAAAAATTTTATCATATTTATGGAACAAGAATATGAGCGCATTGACCTTGACGACCAAAAGCAATTTCAACCACAAATAGGGTTTTTACATAAGTTAGTAGAGTTCTTTTGAATTTAAATCCACGCTAGAGTCGTTAGAATGCACGTGTTCCAACAACCAACCGCGCGGCGAATCCTGTTCGCCTCTTGGCATTGGTATCTCGACCGCTCTAACGGGGCGTCGATCACGACGCGGGAAACGCTTCTCGCGTTGGCGCGGCGCGGTTGGGACGTCAAAACGTTCTGCGGCGCCGCGACCGACTTCTTCACCCCGCCAAGTGTCGACGAAATCTTGACTTCGAGCGGCGTCGCCGTCAAAAAACGCTTCGACGGCGGCGTCGGCGAGGGCGCGTTTCAAGCTGTCGCGTACCGCGATTCCGGCGTCGAGTCGGTCGTCGTCGCGCCGCGTTCCGCTTCGGGCGTCGGCGTCGGAACGGTTCCGTCGCGACCGGCGGGAGCGGCGTTTCTACAACTCTTCGCCGAAACGTTGCGCCGTCTATCGCCCGACGTCGTCTTGACTTACGGCGGTTATTGGCTCGGCGGCGACATGCTGAAACTCGCGAAAAAAAGCGGCGCGAAAACGGTCGCTTGGATTCATAATTTCGCCTATCGCGACGCCGGGTACTTCCGCGACGTCGACTTGACGCTCGTCCCGTCCGAGTTCGCCGCCGACGTTTACCGCAAACGTTTGGGGCTCGATCCGGTCGCCGTTCCGCCGCTAATCGATTGGCGCAAAGTCCGCCCGGAGAGCGCCGAAGAGGACGACGCCGCGCGAAAATTCGTTCTTTTCGTCAACCCAACTTCCAACAAGGGCGCCCCGCTCTTCGCGAAAATCGTCGAGGAAACGAACAAAATTCGGCCCGATATTCCGTTTTTGGTCGTTGAAGGGAGCGCCGCTTCGAGCGCGTTGGCCCGTTGCGATTGGGCGCGCCGAGACGGTTGGAACCTGTTCCGCGCCGCGAACACGTCGACGCCGCGCGAGTTTTACCGGGTCGCGAGACTCGCGCTGATTCCGTCCTTTTTCGAGGAGTCGTTCGGTCGCGTCGCGGCGGAAGCGTTGGGCGCCGGGGTTCCGGTCGTCGCGTCGAGTCGGGGCGCGCTCCCGGAGACGGTCGGGGACGCCGGAATTTTGCTTGACGTTCCGGAGCGGTTGACGCCGACGTCGCAAGAGAAGCCGACCGCCGCCGACGCCGCGCCTTGGGTCGACGCGATTCTTGCGCTTTGGGACGACGTCGAACACCGGAAAGCGTTGCGCGAAAACGGCTTGCAACGGGCGGAGCGCTGGACGGAAGAACGCGTCGTCGCGCTTTACGCCGCCGCGTTGCGTTGACGTTTCTTGGCGACGCGGCAAACGCTCGCGGCGTCGCTTTCTTTGAACGTGAAAACCGATTGACGACGGCGCGTCGTTTTGTTGATACTCTGTCGCAATTTTGAGGCGGGACGCCCGGCGTCCTAGGTCGCTTACGGTAGGACGCCTGCTGTCCAACCTCAATAACGGCGGAGTTTGCGTCGGGCGACGATTTTGGATTTTTTTTAGTTTTTTTCAAGAAAAAATTGACGTCGGGTTTT
>JAFYVO010000309.1 GCA_017549085.1 Thermoguttaceae bacterium | reverse complement strand
GGTCGCGCTTTCGCAGACGGTCGCGGCGCCGGTTTCAAAAGTTTGTAAGTCGTTCATTTATCGTGTCTTCCGTTGTTTAATTGCGAGGTGAAAAAGATCGGGAGCGGTTCGACGCTCGGCGTTTTGCTAAGCGTCGAACCGATGGCAACGCGCCCTAAGAACTTTCGAAGTCGGGCCAACTCAAATTCGAAGACCTCGCGAAACCGGCGACGTCGTATGTCGCGAAACCGGCGACTTAACGCCGTCGACGGAAAAGCCAAAGGAAACCGCCGCTTCCGACGATAATACCAATGACGGCTTCGCGTTGCTGTCGCTTAATTTACCGCCGCTTGAACTCCCCGATTTAACGGGGCGTAAGGCGAAAGACGTTTCGGCGGCGTTGGCAATTCGACGTCGCGCCGTCGCCGAGTTGACAGGAGAAAAAGCCGTCGACGTCGCGCGAGAAACGCTCGACGCGCTCCGTGCGGAAATTAAAGACGACGCCTTTGGCGAACGCGACAACCTCGAGGCGAAGATTAAGGAGATCGGCGAAGACGCGGCGACGCAAATTTTAGCCCGCGAAATCTTGCTCGAAGGGCGCGAACTTGCGGAAAGTTGGAACCGCGCCGCCGACTGGCTTGACGACGACTCGCAAGCGCCGCCCCATTTGGCGCAAATGGGGGCCGGGCGTATTCTCCAACGCGGCGTGTTTGGCGTGTTAGACGCGTTGAAAAATTGGGGACGAGACGACGTTTCGCCCGCCGTTTACATTCCGCCGACCGACGAGATAAAAAAACGTTTTCGTGAAATCGACGACGCTTATTTAACGAAGTTGGCGAAGATGCGTCAACTATGTCGAAAAGCGGAAGCGTTCAAGAGGGAAAAGAGGAAAATAGACGAATGGCGAAAACAACAGTATTTCAACGCGTGTTTCCCGGTCAATAAACGTCGTTCGGCGACGCGTGTCGCGTTGCGTAAAAAACGCCCGCCGGAAACGCTTGGCACTCGAAAAGGGACGTATCAGATCGGAAAAGACGGCGCGCAAAACGTGGAAACCGCGCTTGACTTTGTGGGGCGTGTCGCGGATAATTTAGGCGTGGACACTTTCGCCTTCGACGGACTTTGTTTCCACGAAGAACTTGTTGGACGCGCTTTTTATATGCCGAATGGAATAACCAAAAAGCATCCGAAATGGTCGAAGTTTTCACAAGAATACGGCGTTAAAAAAGACGTGCTTACTCGCGCCGTTGTTTTACAGGTCGAGAATGAAAGCGGCGGATATGGCGTTACCGCCGCGCGCGAACTAGGACACGCGTTTGACGATTGCGTTAGCTCGTTAAAAGACGACGTTATTGATTATTACGTTAAAATAACAACCGACCCAGCAACAAAAAAACGAACAACGTTGTTGGAATTGCCGTGGTCGACGGATAAAAAGGATAAACAAAAGCCTGAATACTATCGCAAACTTGGCGTCCCAAACGATAACGAAGGCGTCCCTTACACGATAGGAAAAGATGTTGAAGGCCAATACGCGGCAAGATCGTACCGGCGGAATTTAAGCGACAGCGAGGAACGCGAATACTCAACCGAATTAACCTCAATGTTTTTTGAAAGTATTTTTCAAGATGTGGTAACATACGCTAATGAAAACCCGCGCCACTTTTACGCGATGCTGGAACTTTACCGAAACAACGCCCATAAACGAGGGTTAACAGATAATGCGAAGTGAATACGATACTTACTTTATTTTGCGGACGCCAAGCGGCGCGGTGGCGAAAGTAGAGACTCCGCAAGGGGAAACGCTTCCCGTTCTTATAAGTTGGGGGGTAGAAGAGGGGGCGCCACGTTTTGACTCTTCTCGCGCGCTTGCTTTCCACCTTGAAGAACTCGCGGAAAAATACAGCCGCGAAATTAGCGAATACGAGGGCAACCACGGACGACCGTGGAACCGTTACCCGCGAATCCGTGCTGTTATCGGGTATCTTCAAGAAGCGGGGGCGCTAATGTTTGACAGCGAAAAAATCGAAGTGGAAGACGTTGGGCCGCCCTACGACGACACGGGGAACGACGATTCCGGAACGTTTCGTTTTGACGACGGTTTTGAGATTGCATATTAACGGCGGACGTTCCCGCGCTGTAAGGAGACGAGATGAGTTGGCGGAAATTTTGGAAGCGCGACGCTCCGAGAGACGGCGCGCCGAAGGACGGCGTGGTCGTCGCGCCCGTTTCGCCGCGCGTTCGCACCGGGTGCGTTAACGCCGCCGGGCGCGGCTTGCCGATTATTTGACGCGGGAGGACGCGACCGGCGAAAACGGAAGCGCGTTGGGAACGAGCGCGAAGACGAGGCGAGCGTAAAGGTCGGTAAAATAACGGGGCGCGGCTTGAAACGAGGAGCGTTTTCTGGTAAAATAGAGCGTCGCGGCGACCGACGCTTGGCTGGGGTGAAAACGCAAACAGGCTTCGGCGGCGCGACGTTTTACGGTTTCTAATCTTCGATCGAAAGGATTAAATACAATGAAAAAATCGACGATTTTGAGCGCGGCCCTCCTGTGCGTCGCGGCTCTTTGCGGCGTCGCCGGTTTCGCCCAAGACGCCGACGCGAAAAAAACGTCCGGAAATCCGCTTTTCCCCGGTTGGTACGCCGACCCCGAAGTCGCGACCTTCGACGGTAAGT
>JAFYVO010000308.1 GCA_017549085.1 Thermoguttaceae bacterium | reverse complement strand
GGTGGCGTTAGTTGAAACTTCGAGGATTCGCATGATAGATAAACTTCGAATCGTCTTCTCGATTACCGAATTGAGAAAGAAAATATTATTGACGATCGGTCTTATCGCCGTTTATCGAATCGGTTGGAATATCTTCTTGCCGATGGTGAACGACGAGGGGATGCGCAGCGCGATGACTTCCGGCGCGATGGAAGGTTTTGGCAATATGTTGAGCCAAGTCGCGATCTTCAGCGGCACGCAACTTGACCAAATGACGATTTTTGGTCTCGGCGTTATGCCGTATATTTCCGCGTCGATTATTTTTCAGCTTTTGGCGACTGTTTACGAACCGCTTGAAAAGTTGCAAAAAGAAGGGGAGAGCGGGCGTAAAAAGATTAATGAATATACTCGTTACGCGACGATTCTCATCTGCGTTATTCAGTCGGCGGCCTATTTGTCGATGTTGAACGCGCAGTCCGCGAGCGGGCAAAACGTTTTTCTTGAAACTTGCGTCGGGCCTAACGGCCACTTGACGGCCGCTTGGTATCTCCTCGCGATTTTGACGATGACCACCGGCACCGCTTTCTTGATGTGGCTCGGCGAACAGATCGACGAGTACGGCATCGGCAACGGTATCAGCCTTTTGATTATGGCCGGTATCTTGGCGAGCGCGCCGGGCGCCTTGATGAAACTTTGGAATCAAGCGGGCGGCATGGGAACCGCGATGGGGCCGGAAAAGCTCTTCGCGTTGCTCCTTATTTTCGTCGGCGTCGTGCTGGCCGTCGTCTTTGTTACGAAAGGTCAACGTCGTATTCCGACCCAAAGCGCCAAACACGTTCGCGGTCGTCAAGTTTACGGCGGGACGCGTCAATACTTGCCGTTGCGCGTTAATCAAGCCGGCGTTATGCCGATTATTTTCGCGAGCAGCTTGCTTCTGTTCCCGCAATTCCTTTTCACCTACCTCGCGAGTCAAGCGAGCGGCGACGGGTGGTGGACGAAGTTCGTTACCGGCGGCAACGCGATCTTCACGGCGGGCGACTCCTATCTGTACGTCGTGATGGAGATTCTTCTGATCTACTTCTTCTGCTACTTCTGGACGGCTGTTACGTTCAACCCGAAGGATATGGCGGAAAACCTCAAGAATCACGGCACCTTCATTCAAGGTTACCGTCCGGGCGCCAGCACCGCGAACTACCTTGAAAAGGTTATGTTGCGCATTACCTACGTCGGCGCCTCCTTCTTGGCGGTCATCGCGATCGTTCCGACGCTCGTTACGACCTTGCTTGTCGGCAACGAAAATTACGCCTTGGCGAGCTTCTTCGGCGGCACGAGCCTGCTCATCGCCGTCAGCGTCGCGCTCGACCTGGTCGATAAAATCGACGCGCACCTTATTATGCGCAACTACAAGAGCTTGCTCGACTAGTCGCGGGTAACGAAGACGCGCTTTCGCGACTTCGCTTGTTAGACGACGCGGCTTGCCGGTTTGTTTGGAATCGGCGAGTCGTTTCGTTGTTTCGGTATCGAATAATTTAAGCGCGTTTGGCGGCGTTTGAGTCGTTGAAACGCGATGGGACGCAATAAAATGAGAGTTGTTTTTGTCGGCCCCCCGGGCGCTGGTAAGGGCACCCAAGCCGAAAATATTGTTTCGGAATACAAACTGTTTCACCTTTCGACCGGCGACGCTCTTCGCGCCGCGGTCGCCGCGAAGTCGCCGATCGGTATTGAAGCGGAAAAATATATGTCCAGCGGCGCGTTGGTTCCTGACGAAGTCGTCGTCGGCGTCGTCGTCGAACGTCTTGACGAAGCGAAGGACGGCTGTCTCCTCGACGGTTTCCCGCGCACGATCGCGCAAGCGGAAGCGCTCGATAAGGTGCTCGCCGAGAAGAACGCTCCGCTTGACGTCGTTCTTGAGCTTGCCGTTCCGGAAGACGAATTGTTCAAGCGTTTGGCTTCTCGCGGTCGCGCCGACGACCAACCGGAAGTCATCAAACGTCGTCTTGTCGCTTACCGCGAACAAACGGAACCGCTCGTCGGTTATTACACCAAGGCCGGTATTCTCCGTAAAATCGACGGTCTCGGAACGGTCGAAGAGATTTACGGTCGCATTAAGGCGGTCCTCGACGAATATAAATAAACGTCGAGATTTTTAAACGCGGTTGGTTAATCGCGGAAGAGCGAAGCGGGCGGGGGAGCGATTCTTTCGTTGCTTGGGCTCTTGGCGGCGGTTCGGGCGAAAGTTCGGATCGTCGATTTGCGCGTCGGCGAACGCGCTTTTATTACCCTTCGTCGTTTGAGCTTCGGTTCGGTTTATTGGGTTCGCTCCGTTTATCGGGCGGCGTCGAAGCGAACGCGGTCGACGACAAGTTGAAAGGCGGTTTCCCTTGCTCTCCTTAAAGACGGAAAAAGATATTTGGAAAATGCGAAAAGCCGGGCTCCTTACTTGGACGGCGCACGAGCTGATTCGTAAAATTATTCGTCCCGGAATCACGACGAAGGAAATTGACGCCGAAGTGGAGAAACTCTTTGTTCGCAACTTCGCGGTCGGGATGTTTAAGGGCGTTCCGGGGCGCGTTCCTTACCCGGCGGTTACTTGCATTTCGGTGAACGACCAGGTTGTTCACGGTATCCCGGGGGATCGCGTCGTTCAGGAAGGAGACGTCGTTAGCGTCGACACCGGTTGCAAGATCGACGGTTGGTGCGGCGACGCGGCCTACACGAGCCTGGTCGGCGAAGTTTCCGACGAAGCGAAGAAGCTGGTCGAGACGACTCGCGGCGTTCTTCATTTGGCAATCGAAAAGTTGCAGACGGCAAAGTACTGGAGCGACGTCGCGCGTCAGATGGAAAAATATGTTCGCGAACGCGGCTTTTCCGTCGTCGAGTCTTTCGTCGGGCACGGGATTGGGCGTCGTATGCACGAAGATCCGCAGGTTCCGAACTTCGTTTATCCGGAATTTTTGCGCGGCGGCGATTTCCAAATTAAGCCCGGCGTCGTTATCGCGATCGAGCCGATGGTCAACGTCGGCGGCAAGCGCGTCAAGCAACTTCGCGATTACTGGACGATCGCGACCGCCGACGGCAGCCTGAGCGCGCACGAAGAGCATACCGTTGGAATTTTGAAGTCCGGCCCGATCGTCTTGACGGGGCCTCCGGAAACCGACGAAGAGCGGAAAATGGTTGAAACGTTTTTCGAACGTTACGAATATAACAAATAATCCGGCTAGCCTTTCTTTTTTTTGAAAAAAAAGGCTAAAGAACGGTTAATTTTTCTTGGCCGCCCCTTGCGCTTAGAGACGGTCGAGCTATAATAAGTTGACTATTGACTAAACGCGGCGCGCTCTTGCTTCCGATTTCATCGGTCGGGCCGTCGTTAACTTCAATAAGAACACGCGAGATTTTAACAATGAAAGTTCAAGCTAGTGTTAAGCGAATTTGCGAAAACTGCAAAGTCGTGAAACGTAAGGGTAAGATCTACGTTATTTGTGCGAACCCCCGCCACAAGCAACGTCAAGGTTGAGCGTATTAGCGTCGACGAGTTCAAAGGCGGAAGACGACGTTCGGGTAATGTTTTAAACGTCTTTGCGCTCGCTCGGGTCTTATCGACGCGACGAGCCTCCGGTTAGAGCCGTCGAGTCGAAACAAAATTAAACAACAGGAGAAGTCAGATGCCTCGTCTTTTGGGTGTTGATATTCCGAATAATCGTCCTACCGCGATTTCGCTGACGTACCTTTACGGCGTCGGCCCGCAAACTGCCGCCGAATTGTGCCGCAAGGCCAATATCGATCCGACGATGCGCGCGAAGGATCTCAAAGAAGAAGACGTCGCCAAGTTGGCCGTTCTTCTCGACAACGATTATGTCGTCGAAGGTCAGCTCCGTCGTCAAGTTAACCAAAATATTGCCCGTCTTCGCGAAATTGGCTGCTATCGCGGCATTCGCCACCGCAAAGGTCTCCCCGTTCGCGGTCAACGCACGAAAACGAACGCGCGCACCCGCAAAGGTCCGAAAAAGACCGTCGCCGGCAAGAAGGGCGTCAAGGACCGATAAGGTTCGCGTTAACCGACGTTCGCTTAGTCAAAAAGTTAGAGCGTCGTATAGTCGAATTTTCGACGATCGCTTGCAAGTCGTTAATGTCGCGGTTTGACGACGATCGTACGATTCATCGCGCATTTTATCGCTCGCCGAGCGCGGTTGTTTGAGTTCGCGTCGGTCGAGAGTTTAATTGGAGATATTAGAGTGGCTAAAGTTTCGAAGAAACGTAAGGTTAAGAGAAATGTCGCCAGCGGCGTCGCTCACATTAAAGTTAGTTTCAACAACACTAACGTGACGATCACCGACATGAAAGGCGACACGCTTTGTTGGGCTACCGCCGGTACCAGCGGTTTCAAAGGGAGCCGTAAGAGCACCCCGTTCGCCGGTCAAATGGCCGCGCAACAAGCCGCCGACAAAGCGAAGAAGTTCGGTATGAAAGAAGTCGACGTTCGCGTCAAAGGTCCGGGTAGCGGTCGCGATATGGCGATTACCGCTCTCGCGCAAGCCGGTCTCACGGTTAAGACGATCGAAGACGTTACGCCGCTTCCGCACAACGGTTGCCGTCCGCCGAAACGTCGTCGCGTTTGAGCGTTTGAACGTTGTTTGCGGTTTGATCGCGGGTGCGATTTAGTAATCGTTCTCGCTTGATCCCGCTTACCATTAAAAAAAGAACATACACGAACTTTAGAATATTGGAGCAGTAATATGGCTCGTACTTTGGGTCCCGTATGCAAACGTTGCCGCCGCGAAGGCGTTAAGCTCTTCCTGAAGGGCGCGCGTTGCGAATCCGACAAGTGCCCCTTCGCGCGCGCCGGCGAAAGCCGTCGCGACGGTCGTTCCGCCGTTCTTCCGCCGGGTATGCACGGCGCCAAACGCGGTAAGACGACCGAATACGGCGAACAACTTCGCGAAAAACAAAAGGTCAAGACGTTCTACGGCGTTCTTGAAGCTCAATTCCGCAAGTACTATCAAATGGCCGAACGTTCCAAAGGGAACACGGGTCAAGTCCTTATGTCCTTGCTCGAACGTCGTTTGGACAACGTCGTTTACCGCCTTGGTTTCGGCGTCTCCCGCGCGCAAGCTCGTCAATTGATTTCGCACGGGCACATTTGCGTCAACGGTCGTCGTCTCGACGTCGCGAGCTACCTCGTTCGCCCGGGCGACGTGGTTTCCGTTAAAGTTTACAAACGCGACGGCAATAAAGCGAAAAAACCTGGTTCGCTCGCCATCGTTAACGAAGCGATCGCCGGTATGAACGGTCGCGCCGTTCCGGACTTCCTCGTCCGCAACGACGGCGACGTTCCGAGCGGCGCCGTTCTCCGCAACCCGGTTTACGACGACGTTTCCTTGCCGGTCAACCCGCAACTGATCGTCGAGCTTTGCTCGAAATAGTAGCGCGGCAAATCGCCGTTCGACTTTTCCGTTTTGCCTCGTCGGTTCGTCCTTTATGCGACGGGCCGGCGGCGCGCGGTCTCCTTTGTTCCTTAGGTCGATCGACGCTTTGATCGCGTCGGTTTGACGAAGCGAATGCGGAGTTCCGAGCTTATCGTCGGCGAATCGAATTGAATTTTTGTCGAGAATTCGATATCCAAAATTAAACTGGAGCGAACCGAACATGAGAATTAGATGGAGAGGGTTGGAGCTTCCCAGCAAAGTCGTTTGCGATCGCGACGCTTTCACTCCGACGTATGGAAAATTTTACGCCGAACCCTTTGAACGCGGTTTCGGCGTCACGGTTGGGAACAGCCTCCGCCGAGTTCTTTTGTCGAGCTTGGAGGGGAGCGCGGTTACGAAGATGAAACTTCGCGGCGCGCAACTCGAGTTCACTTCCTTGCCGGGCGTGATGGAAGACGTTACCGAAATCGCCTTGAACGTCAAGTCTCTTGTCGTTCGCTCCCACGACGATAAACCGCGCGTTATTCGCATCGAAAAGAATAAGGCCGGCGTCGTTACCGGCGCCGACGTTATTCCGGATTCCGAGGTGGAAATCATCAACCCGGAACTCGTGATCGCGACCTTGACCGACGACGTTCCGTTCAGCTTGGAAATGGTCGTTGAAAACGGACGCGGTTACGTTCCGGCGACGGAACAAGCCTCCTATCGCGATCGCAACGAAGAAATCGGGCACATTCCGCTCGACGCTTCCTTCAGCCCGGTCGTTAAGGTGCAATACAACGTCGAGGAAACTCGCGTCGGGCAAAAAACGAATTACGACCGCTTGGTGATGCAAATCTGGACCGACGGCTCGATCGACCCGGAAATGGCGTTGGTTGAAGCGTCGAAAATCTTGCGCAAACACCTGAATCCGTTCGTTCAATACGATCGTTTGGAAGGGAATGTTTTCAGTCGCGCCAAGACGTCCGGTTCCGCCGGTCTCGACCCGGCTCTCGAAGCGAAATTGGCGATGACGCTTTCCGACTTGAATCTCTCCGTGCGAGCGACGAACTGCTTGGAAAACGAAAACATCACCACCGTTCGCGAGTTGGTCGTGCGCAACGAAGACAGCTTGCTTGAAGTTCGCAACTTCGGCGAAACGACGTTGAACGAAGTGAAGGAAAAGTTGACGGCTATCGGTTTGCGCCTCGGTATGCGCATCCCCGCCGCGTCGAACTCCCAAGGCGGGAAGTTCGTTTGACCATTTGAAAACAGCCTAAATATTTAGATAGTATATAGTAAGTACCATGCGACACAGAAGAATTGGTAGAAAATTTGGGCGCAACCCGAACCACCAACGCGCTCTTTTGAAGAACCTCGCTCTCGCTCTCGTTCTTACCGAACGCGAAGACGACGCTTACGACTCGAAAGAACAAGCGCCGAAGGTCAAGGGCCGCATCGTTACGACCCTTCCGAAAGCGAAAGAACTTCGTCCGTTCGTTGAAAAGCTCGTCACGAAGGCCGTTCGCGCTCAAAAATCAATCGCCGCCGCCGAAGCTCTCGCTTGCAAAGCCGAAAAAGGCTCCGCCGAGTGGAAAGCCTGGCGCGAAGGCGAAGGTTGGAAAGAATGGAACAAAGCCGCCGCTCCGGCCGTCGCCGCGCGTCGCGCCGTTTACAGCGCTTTCGGTTCCTCGTCCGTCGCTCGCGAAGCGGTTGGGATTCTTTTCGACAAAATCGCTCCGCGTTACGTCGAACGTCCCGGCGGTTACACCCGCATTCTGAAACTCGCGACCCCGCGTCTCGGCGACGCCGGTAAACGCGCGATCATCGAATTCGTCGGCGAAAACGACAGCCGCAACGCGAAAGCCGCGCCGGCCATCCCGACGGTCGAATGATTTTGAGTTTCGGCTCGAAATAACGAAAACGAGCTTTCGGCGACTTTTAGAGCGTCGGAAGCTCGTTTTTTTGTCTCGTTTTTACGTCTTTGCGTTTCTCCTTTTCCTATTGGGCGGTTTTCCGCGACGTCTTATGTTTAATTACACGGACGCGTTGAGCGTCGTTTGCCGCGATATTTGCGCGAAGACCCAGATTTTTCAGCGTTACGACCTCGATTACGTCGGTTTGGCTTGCCGAAGAACGCGCGACGCAGAGCCGACCGGCGTTTTTGCGTCGTTGACGCCGTTGCGTTTTGAAGGGGGCGCTCTCGCGACTTGGCGACGCGGCGCGTTTTGGAAAGCGCCAGACGTCGTCGACGCGAACGGGCGGAAATTGCTTTATATCTTAACCGTATATATTCCGCGGTTTATGGCGTTGCCGTTAAACGATAAAATTCAAACGTTGACGCACGAGCTCTATCACGTCGCGCCCGATTTTAACGGCGACGTGCGGCGTTTCGGCGGAAAAAATTACGCGCACGGTTCTTCGAGAAAAAAATACGACGCGATCGTCGCAAAGTACGCCGACGCTTGGTTAAAACAGGATCCCGACCCGCGAATCTGGGGGTTTTTACAAAACGACGCCGAAGAGCTAACGCGCCGATACGGGAAAATTAGTTACGCTCGTTTTCCGGCGATTAAGTTGATTAAGATCGACCGCGAGGAGGCCGTTCGGTTGAATCCGAGCTTGGCCGAAGTAAAAAAATAAACGCCGAGTCGATTTTTTCGTTGCGATTTCCGCGCGGCGGCGTTATAATGAAACAGTCGGCGGTCTCGGAGCGTTGG
>JAFYVO010000001.1 GCA_017549085.1 Thermoguttaceae bacterium | reverse complement strand
TGAAGGCCCGGCGACCAAGGCGCGTCGACCGGCGGCGTCAACGAAACGCGCGACTTGGCGAAGTCGATTTCGGCGTTGGCGGTCGCGTCGGTTCTGTCGACGGCGATTTTGAACGTCGACCAACGGAGCGGGGAGGCGTCGTTGATTTGCAGCTCGACCGGAGCGCTCGCGTCGCGAGACGGCGCGGCGAAGGCGCCGACGACGCTAACTTTCGGCGCTTGGTCGTCGCCGCCGACGCGGAAACGGTCGTCGACGCGGTCGCCGATCGAAACGGAGCGGAGCGTCGGAACGTTCGAGCCGTCGGCGGACGGAACGAGCGTCGCTTTGTATCGGAAGAACGGGGCGTCGACGGTAAAGGGCGCGTCGAAGAAGGTCGCGGCGGTTCCGTCCGGGCCGACGAACTCGCCGAAGTCGCCGGGGATTTCGGGGGACCGGGCGGTTTGGGCGTTTTGCGGGGAATCGGGAACGTCGGGGAGCGCCGGGGCGGTCGCGATTTGGAAACGGACGGCGGTTCCGGCGGGCGCGTCGGCGTCCCAAGTTACTTGCGAACCGGCGCCGGGGAAGATTTCGGAGACAAACCCGCCCGAACGTCGGAACGGCGCGGCGGAATCGACCGGCGTTTCGAACTCGACGGAGCGAATCGCGACCCAATCGCCGAGCGCAAGGTCGGGAATATCGAACCCGAGACGAATCGCGAACGCCGCCGCGTCGTTTGGAACGCGACCGGAAAAGGCGCGGGAGCCGAAAAAGTCGCCGACGCCCGCCGCGAAGAGGAAGGGCGTTTCGCCGCAAGGCTCGCTGTTTGCGTCGAACCAAAGGACGGCGCAACCCTTCCAGGTCGCGTCGTCGGTTCCGGCCAACGCGGTTCTCGACCCCTTCGCCGCGACGCGAACGACGAACTCGCCGCCGGGCGCGTTTTCGGGGAGCGGGCGTTTAACGCTCGTCGCGTTCCAAGCGACGTCGCCGTCCTCCGGGTCGTCCGGGTTCGTCGTTTTGCGAGCGACGACGAGCGCCGGAGCGCCTTCGAACTCGGCGCCGACTTCGATCGAAAGCGCGTCGCGGTAATTCCCGATTTCCGGCCAATCGTTCGGAGCGTCGAAACGATCGACAAACGCGACCGGGCCGGAGCGCGACGGTTGCGCGACGCCGTTGGGAAAGTCGACGTTAAAGGGGGAATAAACGCCCCCCGCCAAGAGCGGCGACGGCGCAAATGACGCTAAAAGCGCCGAAACGGCGGCGACGGAGCGTTTATTTAGCGTTGAAAAACGGCGTTGTAAACGGTTCGACGTCGACATAGCGCGGCTCCTTAACGGCTTATTGCGGGAAGCGTTGGTTAAAGCGGGAGGTTTGGGGGAATTGGGCAAGCGTTAAAACGCCTTTTTGCGACCGACGGCGGTCATTATCTTCGCGACCAAGCGCGCCGCGGCGAACTCGGTAACGAGGTGGCGACCGCCGAGGGGCGCCGTCTCGACGACGTCCGCGCCGACGACGTTTTTCGCCGCGACGACCGCTTGAATGAAGCGAACGACTTGCCGCCAAGTAAGCCCGCCCGGTTCCGGCGTTCCGACGCCCGGTGCGAACGCCGGGTCGAACGCGTCCATATCGACGCTAATGTAAACGTTTTTGGAAAGGCGGCTTAACGCTTTTTCGACGCAACCGTCGAAGTCGTCTTCCAACATCGCCGGCGTCAGGAAGTTTTCGACCTGTTTCGGGAAACGCTCCAAATCTTCCTCCGAAAAACTGCGGATTCCGACTTGAACGACCGTCTCGACGCAATCGAGAGCCCGCGCCATCACCGACGCGTGCGAGTCGCGACCGCCGGGGCCGAACGCTTCGCGCAGGTCGCTGTGCGCGTCGAAATGCAGGACGCTCAGGTCGTCGTATTTCTCCGCCGCGACGCGAATAATCGGGCCGGAAACGGAGTGTTCGCCGCCGAGCGCGATCGGGAAACGGTCGGGGCGGAAGAGGTCGAGACGGCGGACGGTTTCCTCGATGCGCTCCATTTCTTCGCGGGGCGTCGGCGCGGCGGGAATCGGGTCGCAGGTGTGGACGCCGCGTTTGTAGAACGGGTAAAGCGTTTCTTCGTCGATATACTCCATTTGGTCGGAGACGGCGAGAATCGCGTCCGGGCCCTCGTCCGTTCCTTTGCCGAAACAAACGGTTCCTTCGTAAGGAATCGGGAGAATGTGAAAATAGGCGGTTGCCGGGTTGCAAAGTTCCGGTTCGAGTTCTAAAAACGTTTTTTTCATCGTTCGGAGCGATTCGAGTTGGACGCGAAAACGGACGGCGCAGGAAGCGAAAAGCGAACGAACGGGAACCGGCGAAGCGATCGAAGGCGGTCGGGAACCGTCGGCGGAACGCTCCGGCGCGCGTCGTTAAGCGTTATTAATATATATTGACGATATGTTGACAAAATCGGGAAAAATCGGCGGTAAAAGTCGACGAAAGTTTCGCCGTTTCGCTCCGATTATACGCGCTCTTGCGGCGGCTTTCAAGCGGGGCGAACGCGGGAGCGGCGCTTTTCTCCGAGAAATCGGCGCGAAAAAAACGCCGTCGCAAGCGGAAACGAAAACGCGGAGAAAAAGTTGAGAAAAATTTTGGTTCGGCTCTTTACAAAAGGGCGGGGCGTGTTATAATCCTAAACAGAGTAGCCGAAGTGGCGGAACTGGCAGACGCGCTAGGTTCAGGTCCTAGTCCTCGTAACTGGGGGTGGAGGTTCGAGTCCTCTCTTCGGCATTCGTTAAAGAGTTCGTTTTCGCGACGAACTCTTTTTTTGTTTCTTGACGCTTCTCGCCGAGAAACGCGAACGAACCAACGTAAGCAAGCGTTTTTGCGTCCAACGACAAGAGAAAAGACGG
The DNA here is from genome assembly GCA_017549085.1 of Thermoguttaceae bacterium. Lineage (GTDB taxonomy): Bacteria > Planctomycetota > Planctomycetia > Pirellulales > Thermoguttaceae > RUG369. The sequence continues at coordinate 2,499 of JAFYVO010000001.1, read as the reverse complement.
CGCCGCGCCGACAAGAGAAAGGGCGACGGACGTTAAAATAGAGAAGAGACGGAAAAAAGGGAGAAGAGGCGGTTTGGAACGGCGGTTAAATCGACCGTCGACGCGAAAAATCAAACGGCGAAAACGCGCTCGCGTCGAAGGCCCCCCTTTTTTTTCGCGCCGGCCCGGATACAATGAAAACGACGATTTTGCGGAAAACGCGTTTTTCGTCGAACTCGATTGTTTTTTGTTGCGTTTATTTGCGTTTGGGGAACCGCGCGACGTTCAAACGTTGAAACGGCGACCGGAAGGAGCGTCTTGCAATGATCGATTTTAAAAAAAATTGCGATTTTCTCGTCGGTATCGACTCCGACGGCTGCGCGTTCGACACGATGGAGCTGAAACATAAAGAATGTTTCGTTCCGAATATTATCGAGCATTGGGGGTTGAAGGGCGTCAGCAAGTACGCTCGCGAGGCGGCGGAGTTCGTCAACCTTTACTCGAAGACGCGCGGAATCAACCGCTTTCCGGCGTTGGTCGAGGTGTTCCGTCTCTTGAACGAGCGTCCGGAAGTCGCGAGCCGCGGCGTTTCGATCGAGATTCCGCAAGTTTTGGTCGACTGGATCGCCGCCGAAACGAAGTTGGGGAACGTCGCGTTAACCGAATACGTCGAGAAAACGGGCGACCCGCTGATGAAGAAAACGCTCGCTTGGTCGATCGCGGTGAACGAAACGATCGACCGCATTGTCGGCGAAGGGGTTCCGCCCTTCCCGAAAGTCGCGGATTCGCTGCAAAAATTGCAAGGGAAGGCGGACGTGTTGGTCGTCTCCGCGACGCCGCAAGCCGCGTTGATTAAGGAATGGGAAAACCAAGGGCTCCTTCCGCTCGTTCAAGCGATCTGCGGGCAAGAAATCGGAACGAAGAAAGAGTCGCTGGCGTTCGCGAAGTTGTATCCGAAGAATCGAACGCTGATGATCGGCGACGCTCCGGGCGACTATAAGGCCGCGTTGGCGAACGACGCGCTCTTTTACCCGATCAATCCGGGCGCCGAAGAAGCGAGCTGGGCGCGTTTTTACGACGAAGCGATCGATAAATTCCTTAACGAAGAGTTCGCCGGCGCGTACCAACAAGCGTTGCTCGACGAATTCGACGCGCACCTGCCGGTTCTGCCGCCTTGGAAGCGAAACGCTTAAGGCGAAAACGACGCGAACGAAAATTTAGTGCGACGACCGAGTAACAACGACGATTGAAAAGCGCGACGGCGACGAGAGGAGGCGCGGCCAATGAAATGTCCGTTTTGTCGATGCGACAACGACCGAGTGATCGAAACGAGAACGAGCGACGACGGGTTTGTGATCCGTCGGCGGCGCGCGTGTCAGTCGTGTAAAAGACGATATACGACGTACGAACGGATGGAAATCGTGAACACTCGCGTCGTTAAACGGGACGGAACGCGGGTTCCGTTCGACCGCGACAAGTTCCGTCAAGGCGTCGAACGCGCTTGTTGGAAGCGTCCGGTGCGCGAGGCGCAAATTTCGGAATTGGTCGCTTCCTTGGAGACCGCGCTCGAAGGCGAAACGGAAGTTTCGACGCAACGAATCGGCGAACTGGCGATGGAAATGTTGCGTAAATTGGACGAAATCGCGTATATTCGTTTCGCGAGCGTTTATCAAGATTTTGCGAACGTTCAAGATTTCGCGAGAGCGTTGCAGTCGATGACGAGCGAGAAGGACGGCGCGCAAGAAGCCGCGGCGGCGGAAAACGACGGCGAATAGCGACTGAAACTCAAAAAACAAGAGAAAATAGAGAAAAAGGCGAGTTTGCGCGATTTGAATCGACCGCGCCGATCGTCGCGGCGTTTTTTTTGAGAGAAAACGGCGTTTTTATCGAGATTCGGCGTCGTTTTTTTAGAAATCGTCTTTAAAATAAGGGCGTCGGGGCGGCGGAGTGTCCCGAAATAAAACAATTGGCGTTTCGGCGCCGACGGAGAAGTTGGACGATGGGCAAACTTGACGCTTTTAAAGAGATTGTGCGAACGAACGCGCCGACGTCGGCCTTGACTTGGTTGCGTTTGGGCGGCCCGATCGAATATCTTGCGGAGCCGCGCAACGAAGAAGAGTTGGTCGGCGTGTTGAAGGCTTGCCGCGAAGACGGCGTTCGGGCGCGCGCGTTGGGGGACGGCTCGAATCTGCTCGTTTCCGACGTCGGGGCGCCGGGATTGGCGATTCGCTTGACGGCGCCGGTCTTTTGCGATATTCAAATCGACGCGCCTTTCGTCGTCGCCGGGGGCGGGGCGAAGGTTGGGCGTTTGGCGACCGCGACCGCGACGGCGGGCTTGGCCGGGCTCGAAGGATTGATCGGGATTCCCGGGACGGTCGGCGCCGGAGTCGCCCGCAACGCTTCGACGAACGACGCGTCGTTCGAGGAATACGTCGAGTCGGTTCGCGTCGCTTATTTCAACGGGGAAATCGCCGAGCTTTCGAAGAGCGACGTCGTTTTTGGCGACGGCGTTAGTTCGTT
>JAFYVO010000307.1 GCA_017549085.1 Thermoguttaceae bacterium | reverse complement strand
GAGGAGTCCGCGGTTGCCGGTCGTCCCGATTTCGGCGCCGAGCGCGTCGTCGAGGCAATAAAGGTTGTACGCGAGCCGCTCGTGCCCGCCGTGTTTCGAGAGAATCGGCGAATTTTGCCAAACGGTCGCGTCGTAACGCAAACGAACGTAAAGGGTTAACTCGGAACCGTCGACCGCGAGTTCGGAGTCGAGCGGCGCGTCGATTCGGAAATAACCGCCCTTCGAGATTCGGGCGATTTTGCCGTCGCCGCCGCGCAAGAGCGACTCGGCTTTCGCGTCGCCGTCGAGTTCGACGCCGGTTTCGACGTCGCCGAACGCTTGCAAAACTCTTGCCGCGCCTTGACTTGCGTTTGAGTCGTTAAGATCGGCGAAGTTCCAAAAAGCGACCGCGTCGGCGAACGGCGACTTGGCGTCGACCTTGGGAACGGGGGAGTCGGCGAAAATGGGGGACGCGGTAAGCGCCGCCGTCAAAAGGGTTGCGGCGCCAACGCGGAAAGCGGGGAAGCGTTTCGACATAACGGTTCCTTTGGCGTTGTCGTTGAGGTTGCCTTGAAGAGAAGCGGAAAAAAAGCCGCGTCGACGAAAAAATCGACGCGGCGTCGTTAAACGTTATTTCGCTTGAAATTGTTTTAAGTCAACGGGTTGCGAAATGCCTTCGCGGGTCGGGACGATCGGCTTAATCGACCCGTCTTCGTTGAAGTAAACGCGGTCGATACAAGTTTCGCGCGCCCAAGGATTTTTGCCGAGCGGGAGGCAAAGGCGGTGGTAGAAGACGTAATTGTCGCCGTTCGGCAGGAAGAGGAACGAGTGATGGCCCGGGCCGTAAATCTCTTTTTCCGGGACTTTATAGAGAATGATTTCGTCCTTCTCCGGCGCGACGAACGGCCCGAGCGGCGAATCGGCCGTCGCGACGCGAACTTGATACTCGACGCTGCGAGTGTCGTGCTTCGACCAAGTGAGGTAATATTTGCCGTTTCGGTAAAATACGTAAGTTCCTTCGAAGAAGCCGGGGGGCGTAATGTCGCGCTTCGTTTCGAGTTTGAGCGACGTCATGTCGTCGTTGAGTTCGCAGACGCAAAGGTAGCTATTGCCCCAGTAAAGGTAGTTTTTGCCGCTGACCGGGTCGGCGAAGACGTACGGGTCGATTTCGACGCCGTTGCGCCCTTCCGGACGGAGCGAGCGGTCGATCAGGACGGAGCCTTTGTCGACGAAGGGGCCGGTCGGGTCGTCGCCGACCGCGACGCCGATCTTCTCGTTCGCGCAGAAGTAGAAGAAATACTTGAACTTACCGTCGATTTTCTTTTCGACGATCGACGGCGCCCAGTACGCCCGCGTTTCCCAAGCGACGTCTTCGTCGGTCAGAACGAGCCCTTCGTCTTTCCAGTCGACGAGGTTGTCGGTCGAATAGACGCGGAAACCGTTCGCCTCGGACGTCGGATAGACGTACACGCGGCCGGTTTTTTGCGAGTAGAGGACTTCCGGGTCGGCCTTTTGACCGGGGAAGATCGGGTTGCGCTCGGCCGGTTTCGCGGAATCGTCGGCGAGGAGGGCGGGGGCGAACGCGGTAAGCGTCGACGTTAAGACAAGCGATAGCAACGTGTTACGGCGCAAAAACGGAAGCGCGAAACGCATCGGGTTTCTCCTTATTACTATAGGGGGAGTTTTCGGGGGGACCGGCGAACAACGACGGCGAGGGCCAAAGACGCGCAAAAATCGGCGTCGGCGACGAAATTTCGGTCGTTTGAAACGCGTCGAGCCTTTATTTTACGGGGCGAACGCGCTTTTTGCAAGTCGAAAGAAAAAAAATTGGAAAAAAAAAGGAAAAAGGCCTTGTAAAGTTCTAAATGTATGTTATATTTATTTGCAGATGAGGGATAAATAAGCGAGAGCAAAAAAAATGAAAAATCCCCAAAACGATTTAGTACAAGAGTTTGCGGAACTTTGCCGAAGCGTCGGCTGGAAGTTCACTCCCGCGAGGTTCGCCGTTTGGCGGTACCTGCGAGGGAACACGGAACACCCGGTTGTCGACCGCGTTTGGGAAGAAGTCAAGCTCGAACTCCCCAAGGTGTCGCGAGAAAGCGTTTTTCGAATTTTGAGCGACTTTGCGGAGCGCGGTTTGATCGCGATGATGGATCGCCCGAACGTTTTGGCTCGGTTTGACGCCAACCCTAAGCGACACGACCACTTTTACTGTTCGAAGTGCGGACGCGTTTACGATTTCGAGATCGAAAATTTGGAAACGCTCTTACCGGCTGCGGCGGCGGAGATTGGAAGCGTCGAACATGTGGAAACGCGGATACGCGGCGTCTGTCGCGAGTGTCTGCAAGAACTGGAAAATGAAGCGGTTGCGTAAAATCGACGCGGCTGCGAAAAGCGGAGGAGGCGATTCGTCGACGCTCGGTCAAGCGACGGCGGCGAAAAAAGCGCTTCGTTAAAACGAACCTAAAATTTGAAACTCAAATAGTCGATATAAAGACGCCCGGCGCGCGGAAAGCGAAACGACGGCGATAAAAGAAAACACTCCAAACGTTGAGAAATTCAACGGAAAATTACGCGAAAGGATAAGAATCATGCAAGCGACGAAAAAATTCATCTGCCAAGTCTGCGGTTACGTTCACGAAGGCGACGCGGCTCCGGAAAAATGCCCGCAATGCAAAGCTCCGGCTTCGAAATTCAACGAAAAAGTCGACGGCGGCGAACTTTCCTTCGCGACCGTTCACGCGATCGGCGACGGTATGGTCGAAGATCAAGAAATCGTCGAAGGCCTCCGCATGAACTTTATGGGCGAATGCACCGAAGTCGGGATGTACCTCGCGATGAGCCGCCAAGCGGAACGCGAAGGTTACCCGGAAATCGCCGACGCGTTCAAACGTTACGCGTTCGAAGAAGCCGAACACGCCGCCAAGTTCGCGGAACTCCTCGGCGAAGTCGTCGTCCCGTGCACCAAAACGAACCTCCAAATGCGCGTCGACGCTGAAACCGGCGCCTGCGCGGGCAAGTTCGAAATCGCTAAACGCGCTAAACAACTGAATTACGACGCCGTTCACGATACCGTTCACGAAATGGCGAAAGACGAAGCGCGTCACGGCGCCGGTTTCGCGGGCTTGCTCAAACGTTACTTCGGTTGAGTTGCGCTGGGTCAAGCGACCGAAAGCGATGAAGCAACGGTTAAGCGTTAAGCAACGAGAGCGCTTAACCGATTGAAGCGGCGCGAGTTGCGAAACTCGCGCCGACGTTCCGAAATGAGCTTGCGTCGAGAGGCGGCGCAGGTTCCGGGACGACCGAACGACTCGGGGAACCGAGCGAACGGCGTCCGCCGCGTCAAAAGGCCGAGCGCGGCGGACGCCTTTTTGTTTCTTGACGGTTCTTAAATATCGACGCGGCAACGGTTTACGGAGTTTGCGGCCGACTCTTGATTTTGACGCGATTCTCGGGTAAAATAGGGGAAAGCGGAAGCG
>JAFYVO010000306.1 GCA_017549085.1 Thermoguttaceae bacterium | reverse complement strand
GGTAAGACGAGGCGTCGTTTGTTCGTTCATCGTTCCGCTTCCCTATCCTCTTTATTCGCCGAAGTTACCAGACTCGAAGTTCGTCGACGCTTTCCGCTTCGTCGATTTCGCTCTCCGCGTCGCCGTCGTTTTCTTGCGCCGCCGCCTCTTTCGTTTCGGCGACTTCCGACGTTTCGCCGCGCTCCGCTTCGTCGCCGGTCGTTTCAGTCTCCGGCTCTTTCTCCGCCTCTTTGCGCGACTTACGGCGCGTTCGCGTCGTTCGCCGTTCCGTTCGCGCCGCCCGACGCTCCGCTTCGTTTTCCTCTTCGACGTCGTATTTTTCCGCTTCGTCGTTCGACGTCGCGTCGTCATTCGCAACCTCTTGCCTGGAATCGTTTTCCGACGCTTCGATTTCTTTAATCATCGTTTCGAAACTCGAAGTAAGCGGGCGTTCCCAAAACTTGACTTCCCCGTCGACCTCGTACGTTACGCGCCGAAACGTTCCGGTTTTCATCTTCTCGCGAATCTTAATCGTCGCCATTTTCCCCTCGCGTCCTTCTAAGCCGCGACGCTTTTGGAGCGTCGCAAGCCGTTGCCGTTAATTACTTTCCGCCATTTGCGTCATTGAGTGATCGCAAGCGCGGAATTCATCAAGCCGGAGATGCGACAAAGCGCCTGCTTCGCGTTTTTGAACTCCGCCGTATACTCGCCGATCAGTTTCGCGCGTTCGCCGTCGGAACTCGGGTTCGTCGCCGGGCTCGAATGAAGCGCCCGCCCGCGAAGCGGAATCAAATTGAAGCCGCGCGTGTCGCAAACCCAAACGTCGCCGTCGGGAATCGCCGGTTCGACGAAGACCTTCATCGAGACGCCGCCCGCCGCCGAAACGATCTGTTCGACGTAAGCGCCGCGCGACGTATCCGCTTGATTGACGGTAACTTGCGAGTTCATAAAGGTCGAAATCACCTGCGCTTGCCCGGTTCCGCAAACGATCGTGTCCGGAACGCAACCGACGTCCGTAATCAGTTGCGCGGCGCGGTTGATCATTCCGATCGAAAGGCGCGGCGTCCCGACTTGCGCGAGCGAAAGCCCGCCTTCCTGCGTTCCGAAATGATACAAACCGCCCATCGAAGAGGGTTTAGAGAGACCTTCGCCGCGACGCTTCGGCCCGAAAATCAGCGCCGAGTTCATCCGCCGAATCACTTCGTCCATCGCCTTTTCGACTTGGTACGTCATGTCGTTTTCGTCCCCCGCTTGGTCGACCGCGAGCGCCGTCCCGCTCATTCCGACATCGCCGCGGAAAATCTGCGTGAAGTTCGATTCGCTCCCGGACTGCTGGAACATATCCTCGCCGTCGTCCGAATCTTGGCGAATCGGGCGCGAGTCGAAAACGAGCGTTCCGCCTCCGCTCGGCGCGTAAGTATCGAGCTGAAAGTCGCTTCCGTTCGCCGCTTCGACCGACGCGACGCGGATTCCGGTTTCGCCGTCGAGCGCGGAAACCCGCAACACCGCCGAGTCGCCCAAGATGTGAAAGAGGTCGCCCGGCTTCCACCCCGCGACCGAATCGACCGTAAAAGTCCCGACGCCGTCCGAATACGCAAACGCTTTAAACGTCTTGGTTTTCGGCATATTAACGCCCTCGAGCCACCAGTGTTCCGTCGCGGTCGCGACGACCGGAATCGGGTTCCCCTGCCCGTCGACTTCGGTCGTAACCGGCGCGCCGAAAAGCCGAATGAAGTTCGGAGCTTGCGCCCGACGCCACGACAAGGCGTCGCCAAGATCGATTCGCGTGTTTAAAAGGTCGTAAGTCGTAATCGCCGCCATTTTTTTTCGTCCTTTCCGACGCTCGCCGCTTCCCGTCGCTCAACGCTCAACCGTTGCGTTCGTTCGACTTGCGCTTGCGTCGTCGCTTGTTTTTTTTCGTTAAAATTTCCTTCGCCGTTCGTTCATTGACGCCAAGTCGCTCAACGTCGCGTCGCGTTCGACCGAGGCGAATGTCGCAAGACGTCGGCAAAGTTCCCCGCCTTCATCGCTTCGCGCTGTCGTTGCGCTCGATTCTCGCTCCCGACGCCGACGCCCGGCGCCGAGCCGCCCCCTTGCGACCGTTTCAGCCAATGCGGCGACGCGGCGATTTCTTCGTCGACGACCTCCGCAACCAGTTTTCCTTCCGAGGTTTGCGGAATTCCGGTGTCCGGGTTGACGCGAAAAAGCGCCGCGAGTCGCTTGACGTCGCGCAGCGCCGTTTCGCAACAATCGCGTTTGCGGGCGGCGGCGACGAGGGCCTCTTCGATTTTCTCGCGCTCCTGCCGTTCGCGGAACGCTAAGTTCTCTTTTTTCAACGGTTCCAACTCCGCTTCCAGCTCGGCGATCTTCGTTCGCGACGCGCTCGTTTCGTCGACGTACTTTTGAAGCGTTTCGCGCAAGTCGGTCGGGTTCGAGCGTCGCAACTCGTTCAGCTCGATCAGCTCCTTTTCGCGCTCTTTCGACAGCTCGTCGTATTTCGTTTGCAGCTCTTGCCGTTTCTTGACTTGCGCCTGCACGTTCGCCGTCTCGGCTTTAAGTTTTTCGCGGAGCGAATCCGCCTCGCGATTCGGCAAGCGAAACGTCTCCTTCCCGTCCGCGTCTTTCTCGACCGCGAGTTCCGCCGCGATGGCGTTCATCGCCTCTTCCCGACTTGCATAACCTTCGTAAACGCTCATATTGTTCCCTTTATCGCGTTCCTTTTTTCACCTTTCGAGCGCTTGCGCCGCTCCGACGCCGCGCCCTCGACGCCGTTAATATTGCCGCGACGCCCGCGTTTTATTCGCAAAATTCTCAAAAAATTTCGAAAAAATTCCGCCGCGACCGCCTTCAAGTTCGACGCAAAAAATCGCGAAAGAAAAAAGCAAACGCCCCAACCCCAATCATCGCAAGGTTTCACAATGTTTCCGATTTCGCCGCTTCGTTATCCCGGAGGAAAAGCCCGACTTGCGTCGACGATCGCCGCGATAATGAAGTCGGCGGGCTTCGGCGACGACGTCGTTTTCGTCGAACCGTTCGCCGGAGGCGCGGGCGCGGGCTTGACGCTTCTTTTTCAAAACCGCGTTAAGACGCTCGTTTTAAACGACTTCGACAACGCGGTCGCGGCGTTTTGGACGGCGATTTTGAACGAGACGGAGCGTTTCGTCGACGCGATTCGAACGGTTCCGCTCGACCTCGACGAACGAGAGCGGCAAGCGCGGATTTACGCCGAACGCTCGACGCGCCTTTCCTTTGAACTCGGTTTCGCGTTTTTCTACCTCAACCGAACAAGCCGAGCCGGAATCGCAACTGCCGGGCCTATCGGAGTTTGGAGTCAATCCGGACGCTGGAAACTCGACGATCGGTTCAATCGCGAAACGGCGTCGCGCCGCATATTGGCGATCGCGGAAAAGCGGCGGCAAATCCACGTTTATTGCGACGACGCGACGTCGTTCGTCGAGCGTCGACTTCCTAAGTTCCGACGCGACAAGACGTTCGTTTACTTCGACCCGCCTTATTTCCGTCAAGGCGCGCGCCTTTACCGTCAATCGTTCGACGAAGCCAACCATCGCCGCTTGCGCGACGCAATTTTTCAGAATGTAACATCCCCTTGGCTCGTTTCTTACGACGACGCGGAAGAGATCCGCAAGATTTACGACGGCGCGTCGTCGACGCTAATCGACGTCGGTTACAGCGCCGCGAAGAAACGCGTCGAACGGGAACGCCTTTTTTTCTCGCCCGACTTGACGACGGCTCTAGG
>JAFYVO010000305.1 GCA_017549085.1 Thermoguttaceae bacterium | reverse complement strand
CGCCGCGCCGATCGTCGTATCTTCCGGTTCCGTCGCGATTATGAACTTCGCCGACCGCGTCTTCCTGACGTGGTGGGACAAAGACGCGATGAGCGCGTCCTTTACGTCCGGCTGTTTGTATTGGGGTTTGTCGGCGTTTCCGTTCGGGATCGCGGCGTTCGTTAACGCGTTTGTCGCTCAATACTTCGGCGCGAAGCAGGACCGCCGCGTCGGCCCGATCGTTTGGCAAGGCGTCTTCGTCGGCGCAATTTTCGGTCCGCTTTTCGTCCTCGCGACGCCGCTCGTCGAGGCGCTTTTCGTCGCGTTTGGGCATTCGCCGGAAATCGTTCGTTTCGAAACCGTTTACTGGTTTTACTTTGCGTTGGGCGCTCCGGCGTTGATCGCGAGCGAATCGTTGGCGGCGTTTTTCGCCGGACGACGCGAAATGAAGACGGTGATGGTCGCCGGACTAATTTCCGTAACGCTGAATATCGTCCTCGACTATCTCCTCATTTTTGGCGTCGCCGGTTATTGCGCTTGGGGGCTCGCCGGGGCCGCGATCGCGACGTCGATTTCAATGTGGACGAAGTTTTTCATCCTCCTCGCAACGATGCTAAAACGCGACCGCGACGGACGTTACAACGTCCGCGCCGGGTTCCGTTTCGACCGTTCGGAGTTCGCCCGACTCTTCCGCTTCGGCGCGCGGAGTTCGGCGCAAACGACCGGCGAAAACTGGTGTTACACGATGTTCATTCTCCTAATCGGCGTTTGCGGCGAGACGGCGAGCGCGGCGACGGCGATCGCGTTCAACCTCGACTTTTTAGCGTTTATGCCGATCGTCGGAATTGGCGTCGCGGTAACGACGCTCGTCGGAAACCAAGTCGGCGCAGGACTTCCGAACTTAGCGGCGCGGGCGACGCAAACTTCAGTCGCGTTGGCGACGCCCTTTATCGGCGCGTTAACGCTCGCCTTCCTCGTCGCGCCGAACTTTTTTCTCGACTTTTACGCGATGAAAAATCCCGCCGAATTCGAGCCGATTCGCGAAACGACGGCGAACGGTCTCCGCTTCGTCTCCGTTTACCTCTTGGCCGACGCGCTGAACGTTATTTTCGCGTCGGCGCTGCGCGGGGCGGGCGACGCTAACTTCATTATGAAGGCGACGTTAGCGGTTTTCGTTCCGATCGTCGTCGCGGCGTTCGTCGGCGTTTTTGGTTTCGGACGCGGCGTTTACTGGTGCTGGTCGCTGATGACGCTTTACGTCTTTAGCGCCGGAACCCTTTTCGCCGTCCGGTTTTATCGCGGCGCTTGGCGCAACGCGTCGCTCGTCGAAGTCGACTTGCTCGACGACGCGTCCCCAACGCAAACCGAGTCTTCGCAAGACCTAACCTCCGCCGCCAACTAACGAGACAACCGCTTTTCCGTTCGCAAGGAAAGGCCCAAGGAAATTTCGATGAAAACGCCGATTTCGAAAACGCGCAACGCAGCCTTAGAGCTGAACTTAACGTCGATGATCGACGTTATTTTCCTCCTGCTGATTTTCTTCGTTTTCACCTCCGATTTTCGGGAACCGGAAAAGCTCCTCCCGACGCAACTTTCCGCCGTCGGAGCGATCGACGCGCCGCTCGAACAGCAAGAGCGCGACCTCGGCAAAATAACGGTTCGCGTCGCCGCAACTCCTTCCGGCGCGCTAACTTGGACGGTCGACGGAACCCGCGTCGACTCCTTGGCGGCGGTCGAGCGAACCCTCTCCGCGCTCCAAGAAATCGACCCGACCGTTCCCGTCGTTCTCGATCCGGAACGCGGCGTCGCCATCGAGAACGTTCTCGACGTTTACGACGCCGCCCGGCGCGTCGGCTTGTCGAAAATCCAGTTCGCGGCCAACCCCGAAACGTTAACGCGCTAACCGCCGCAACCAATACAACTCCTTAAAAATTAACGCTTAAACACCGCGAGACGTCCGATGCAACTTCCAACGTCCCCAACGTCGTCCGTTTTCTTTCGTCGCGCCCTTCTCCTCGCGGCGCTTGGCGTTTTTCCCGACGCGACGCGTTGCGCAACCTTTGATTCCGTTGGACTTACCCCCGCTTTCGCCGCCGAGCCGACCGCCGTTTGGACGCCGCCGAGTTTCGACCAATTCTCAACCGACTTGCGTTTCGCCGACGCGCTCGTTTCTCGACGTCTTGTCGCGCAAGCCGACGCCGAACTCGCTCGACTTGAAGCGGAACTTGCCGACGCGTCGCAAGTCCAACGTTTTCAATACGGAAGCGTCGCCGTTCGCGCCGCCGTCGAGTCGAGCCGCCTCTTGAACGCCGCGGACCGCGCCGCCGTCGTCGAACGAATCGCCGCCGTCCGCGCTCTCGTCGAACCCGGTTTCGCCGACGCCGCCAACCCGTTGCAACCGCTCGACTTCGACGCAGTTTTCGGAACCGATTCGCCCGCCGACGCCGCGCTCGAATACGCCGCCGCGCTCGTTCGCGCCCTTTACGAAGTCGGCGTTCTCGAAACCGAATCGAAAAACGACGCGACGCCAACCGACCAAACGTCAGACGCAACCGCCGACGCCGCCGCGACTTCCGCCGACTCGCCGCTCTTAATCGCCGCCTTTGAAACGTCGAGCGCGCTCGTTCGCCGCCTCCCGCCGGAAAAAAGCCGTTTCTTCGTTTATTGGAGCGCGAAATCGCTTCTCGCCCGAGCCGACGCAAGCGCCGACGCCGACAAGATTTACCGCCAAGCGACGCAAGCCGCGAACGCGCTCGCCGCCGACGCCGACAAGCGACGCGACGCCGCCGATTATTTCTTCGCGCGCCTCCTTCTCGTCGAGTCGGCGCGACGTCAAGGCGACCTCAAAACGACGGAACGCCTTATCGAACAAACGCTTAACGACGCGGCGAAAGCGCCGAACGCCGACGACGCCGCGCCGCAAGAACTCGCCGTCGCGCTCGTCGCGGAGGAAATTCGCCTCCTTTCGCTCGAATCAAAACCCTTTGACGCGGCGAAACTTGCGGCGACCGACGTCGACCTGTTAAACCGCGAAACGTCGACCGGCCCGGCGCGTTTTGCCGACCGCTTTTTCGACGTTTTCGCCGACCGCGATTTTGCTCGCGTCGCCGCGTTCGCAACCGCCGCGACCGCGCTCGCGGAAGCGGAAAACGCCGCCGCAAACTCCGAAGAATCGGCGACTTCCGAAACGACGACGATAACGGCGAAGGACGCGCTCGACGCCGCGCGGACCGCCGCCGACCGTCTTCCGACCGCTTTTTGGCGCGCTCGGGCGTCCCTCTTCCTCCGCGAAACCAGCGTCGCGTCCGCCGATTGGCGAACGACGGAAACCGTTGCGGAAGAACGCTTTCGCGCCGACGATTGGGAAGCGGCGATCGCCGAATACGACCGAGCAAGCGCGGAAGCGCAAGCCGCCGGGGCCGACGCCGACGCGTTTCGGCTCGCCGCGACGGGCGCCGGAATTGTCGATAAAATATTGCGCGACAAGCTGTTCGAATCCAAGCAACTGAGTTCGAGCGACGCCGATTTTTGGCGGCGCGAAGCCGCGCGACGCTTTGAAGCGGCGGCCCGTTCGCTCCCCGGCGACGAGCTCGCGCCGCGCCTTTTCCTCTTGGCGATTCAACGCGCCCAAGAGTCGGAAAACGCCGCGCTAAAATCCGGAATCGAAACGACTTCGGCGACCGAAACGTCCGTTGAAAACGCCGCTTCGCCGACCGCGACGCTTCGTCGCGATTACTTAACGCTTTTCCCGACGGCGGAGAATCGCGGCGCGTTCGCCAACGAGTCGGCCCGCCTCGCGCTCGCCGACGGAAAACTTGACGACGCGGCGTTTTACGTCGACGCCGTTTCGATCGACGATCCCGCTTTCTCGGAAACGCTCGCGCTCGCCGACGCTCTTGCGAACGCTCGTTTCGCCGCCATCGACGCCGCGTCGCCCAACGCCGACGCGCGACAAGCCGCCGCCTTCGTCGACGCGGCCAAGCGTCTCCTCGCGAAAACGACCGTCGCGACGAAGCCGACGTCGACCGCAACGCCGCTCGTCGTTCAAGTTAAGGAAACCGCGCAACGTTTGACGGCGCAAGAGGCGACCGCGACCGACGACGCCGTTCTCGCTCGCCTTTTCGATCTGCCGCGCCCGGCGCAAATCGCCGCCGACGCGGAACTTACCGCCGCGCTCGAAACGCTCCTCGACCGTTGGGACGCCGCGCTCGCCGACGCGACGCCCGAACGCGCCGCGCTTCGAACCGACCTCCAAGCGCGCCGTCTCGCCCTCCGCCTCGACGCCGGGCAAACCGACGCAGTCCTCCGCGACCTCGCGAACCTCGAAGAAGCGACGCAAAGCGCCGGGCTCGAAACGCTCGAACGCCTCCTCGTCTTCGCCGAAAAAACGCCTCGCGAAACGCAAATCAAAATCGGAACCGCCGCGCTCGCTTCGCTCGACGCGTCGAAAGCTGGGCAAACTGCGCAAAACACGCAAACAGCGAAAGTAGCGCAAGAAAAACGGTCGCTCGTTCGCGCTCGCGCCCTTCGACTCGCCGGAAAAACGCAGGAGGCGCTGACGCTTTTCGCGCAAATTCGCCGACAAAACCCGAAAAATCTCGACGCGACGCTCGGAATCGCCGAAATTTTGACCGCGCAAAACGACTCGAAAGCGCTCGATCAAGCGGTTCGTTATTGGAGCGACGCCGCCGACCTCGTTCCCGCCGGCTCCCCCGCTTGGTGGGACGCTAAAGAACGCGTCGTCGAAATTTACGTTCGCTCCGATCGCCGCGAGCAAGCCCGCAAAATGCTCCAAACTCTTTGGTTGACGCGTTCCGACAAGAGCGATCCGAACCGCCGCGCTCGCTGGGAACGTCTCGTCGCCGAATAAAAACGTTCTCGACAAGCGCCGCCAACCGACGCGCCGTCTTACCCATTTCGCCTATCTTACGCGAACAGGGTAAAAACGTCGAGAATAACGGGAATAAACGGCGCAAACGGGCGCGGCGGCTCTTTTCATCTTCGCCGAAACGGGTATAATAGAGACAAAAACCGGAACGCCGAACCGTTGTTCGACCGCGTTCCGAAAGGGGCGCCGCGTTTCGTTTGTTCGTCGACGCTCGGCGCCCCCTTGCCCACTCGTTCGCTAAACAGGAATCCGTCGTTATGCTCGATCGCAAATTCATCTTGGAGAATGTCGAAGCCGTCAAACTCAACTGCCAAAACCGCAACGTTCCCGCCGACGTCGACCGGTTCGTCGAACTCGAAACGGCGCGTCGCGAACAACAGCGCGAAGTCGAAGCGTTGAACCAAGAGTCGAACGCCGTTTCGAAGTCGATCGGCAAATGCAAAACGCCGGAAGAAAAAGCCGCGAAGATGGAAGAAGGCCGCGCGATTCGCGAAAAAATCGCCGGCGTCCGCCAAACGCTCGACGCGCTCGAAAAAGAACTCGACCAAATCCAACGCGGCATTCCGAACATGGCGCACCCGGACGCGCCGGTCGGGGACGACGACGGCTCCAACCTCGCCGTCGCTTACGGTAAAACGCCCGTCCCGACTTGGCCGGAAGGCTTCAAGCCGCTCGATCACGTCGAACTTGCCGAAAAGCTCGACTTGATCGACTTCGAAGGCGGGGCGCGCGTCGCCGGCGCCGGGTTCTACTTCCTCAAAAACGAAGCGGTTCTCCTCGAACTCGCGCTCGAACAATACGCCCTTAGCAAGCTCGTCCGCGCCGGTTTCACCCCGACGACGACGCCGGACTTGGCGAAAAACGACGTTCTGCAAGGGACCGGCTACATCCCGCGCGGCAACGAAACGCAAATCTACTCGATTGAAAACAGCGACCTTAGCCTCATCGCGACGGCGGAAATCACCCTCGGCGGTCTCCTCGCGAACCAAACGGTCGACGCGGAGCAACTCCCGATGCGCCTCTGCGGGATCAGCCACTGCTTCCGCACCGAAGCGGGCGCGGCCGGTCGAGCGTCGCGCGGCTTGTACCGCGTTCACCAATTCTCGAAGGTCGAAATGTTCGCGTTCTGCCTTCCGGAACAAAGCGAAGCGCTGCACCAAGAGCTTTTGCAACTCGAATGCGACATCTTCGACGGCCTCGAAATCCCGTATCGCGTCGTCGACACCGCGACCGGCGACCTCGGCGGCCCGGCTTACCGCAAGTACGACCTCGAAGCCTGGATGCCGGGACGCGGCGGATACGGCGAAGTTACCAGCACGTCGAACTGCACCGACTACCAAGCGCGCCGCCTGAACGCCCGTTACCGCGTCAAGGGCGAAAAAGGGACGAACTTCGTTCACACGCTCAACGGCACCGCGGTCGCGATCAGCCGCGCTCTCCTCGCGGTGATGGAAATGTACCAACAAGAAGACGGTTCGATCGTCGTTCCGAAGGCGTTGCGTCCTTACGTCGACTTCGAAGTCATCCGTCCGAAAAACTAAAATCCAACGACTTACGAACGCCGCGCTACACGGCGAAACCGCGTCGGCTTCGCGGCGTTACGTATCGTTTTGTTTCCCGATTTCCCGTTAAAAATATTTAAGAAGAAAGATTACCGCGCCGATGGAACGCTCTATCCTCTTAGGTTTGTTGAACTTCCAACAAATTTGGTTGGCGGTTCCGCTCGCGCTTGCCTTTTCGGTCGTTTACGCCGCGACGCGCGCCGAAAGTCCGCGTTTCGTCGCCGTTCGCGCCGCTAAAATTGCCGGCTGGCTCTTTTTCTTCCTTATTTTGGTCGGGGCGGCCCTCCATTTTGTCGTTTGAGCGTCGCCGTCGACGCTCGTTTTCCCGCGCCGTCTCCTCTTCTTACCCCTTATTTTAACGGAGGTTAAAGTCCGGCGGCGCGTCAAGCGTTAAACGGCGTTTTCTACTTTGCCGCGTCGAGCTTCCTCTTCGAAACGGCGATTTTCCCTTTCACTCCAACCGAAAACGTTAAGCGACTGAAAGACAACCAAAATGGTCGCGATAGATTAAAAGAAATTCCAAAAGGCGCTAAAATGAGTAACAAGACGCGAATTTTTCGTCGAACGTTAAAATTTTGCGGTTCGACGCTTTTGGGCGCGGCGCTGATGACCGCGTCGGCGCTCGCGATGGGTTGGGCGACGTTTGTCGAGCGCGAGATGGGAACGCCGGTCGCGCAACGCATAATTTACGCTTCTAATTGGTTTTACGTTCTTATCGGCGCGCTCGGTTTTAACGTCCTTTGTTCGGCGTTGCTTCGACTTCCGGCCTTTGTCCGCCGCGTTCCGATCGACGCAAACGCCGCCGACTCCGAGACTTCCGCCGCGCCCGCGTCGCCGAGGCAAACGAAAATCGCCGTCGAACGTCGTCTTATCCCCTTTTATTTAGCGCACTTGGGGATTCTCGTCCTCCTTGCCGGCTGTTTGGCGACCGCGCTCTTCGGAACGCAAGCGCGGATGACGATTCCGGAAGGAACCGCCGTCGAAAAAGCGCTCGACGTCAACGCGCGCCTCTTCGACGTCGAACTTGCCGATTTAACGTCGAACGCCGACGCCAAACCGACGAAGCTGGATATCCCTTTCTCCGGCGGTCCGCTTAACTGGCGCGACTGTTCGAGTTACGCGTCTTGGAAAACCAACGTTTCGGAACCGCTCCTTGCGAAAATGAGCGAAGGTTCCTTCTTCAAAGACTTGGCGAAGGGCGCCGCGCGTTGGAGTCAAAAAGCGGCGTTCCTCGCGGCGAACGTCTCCCGAACTCAAACGCCGGGCGCGCTTTACGAACGCGACGGTTTCAAAATCGAAATCCTTGATTACGCGACGATTTACGACTTTGCGCCGGTCGAACCGCTCGCCGCGACGCTAACGCTGAAAAAGCCGGACGGCAAAACCGTCGTTGAAAAGTTCGAACTTCCCTTCCCGAACGACGCGACGCCGCAAACCGACGCGCTTTCGACGTCGCGCCGCGCCGTCCGGAAAACGCTAACTGACGGCGTTAGAATCGTTTATATGTTGGCCGACACGAACGCGGAAGCCGACGCGTTCTTAAAAACCGTCCCGACCAAAGACGCGACGCCGACTCCGCAATCGATCGCGACCGACGAGTCGGAAAGCGTTTCCGCGCAAGGCGTTAGCAAAAACGACGTCGTTGTTCTTTCGGTCGACGGCAAGCGCTTCCAAATCCGCCTAACCGACTTGGCGCCCTTAGCGTATTCCGGTTCCTCCGACGAACAGCGCGCGTCCCTCGAAACGCAACGCGCGGAAATCCAACGTCGGCTTAACTTAGAGCGCAAACGAGAAGATGCGACGCCGGATAACGTCGCCGAACTCAAACCGCTTCAAACCGTCAAACGCGAAGACTTGGAACGCAACGCGACAGAACTTAGCGAACTCCTTCGTTCGACGAACGAACTCCTCGCCGCGTCCGCCGACGCACAAGACGCCGCCGCGAATAACGCCGCCCTCGTCGAAGCGCGCCAAAAATATGCGCAACGTCGTCTCCTCAATTACCTTGCGTCCGCTTGGTCGCAACTCGAAACTTCGTCGGCCAACTCGCAAGAATTTTGCGAAGCGCTCGAAAAGATGTTGAACGACACAACGTCGCGCTTATCCGAACTCGACCGTCTTGACGCCGCGTCGCGTTTGGGCGAAACCGGTTGGCGAATCGTTGGTTTCGAAACGTCGCCGACGCTCGTTTCGAACGTCGAAGAATTACAAGGCTGGACGGCTCTTATCCAACTCGAATCGCCGCAAGGAGATAAGTTCGAAGCGACGCTCTTTTCCGAACTCGCGGAGCGGAACCGTTATCCGGAAAACGGACGCGTTTTCGGCGCCCTTTGGCTCGACCGCTTCGAAGGTTCGGACTCCGAATACGGTCGCCCTTGGAATCCGGCCCTTTCCAAGCCGAAACTCGAATTGGCGCAAACGCCCGACGGCGCGCTTTACTACCGTTATAACAACGGTTTAAACGAATTCCAAACGGGCAAGCTCGAAACGAAAACGCTCGACGCGGCGCTTCAAACCGTCGCCGTCGCGCAAACAGCGTTAACCGACGTCGCGACGCCGAACGATTCGACGGCGCCGACCGCGTTTTCGCTCTCCCAAGTCGCGTTGCAAACCGAATTAGGATATCGCTTTACGCCGGGAACGTTCACTCAAGATAAAGCGAACGAATTTTACGGAACGGCCCAAATTCGCGTTACGCTCGACGACGCGGTCGAAACGTTTTGGATTCGAACGATTCCGCTCGAAAGCGTTTCGGACGAACAACTTAACTACTTAACAAAGCGCGTCGTTTCCTCGAAACGCGCCGCGACGATTCGCCTGACCGACCGCGAGCTCGACCTCGGCGTCGCGCTTTTCGTCAAAAAGTTTACGCCGGTTTACGAACCAGGCTCGACGACCGCCGCGTCGTTTTCGAGTTTGGTTCGCGTTATTCCGCAAGGACTTAGCGCGAAAGAGCAAGCCGCCGAACTCGCGAAAAATCTCGACGCCGACGTCTTAATCCAAATGAACCGTCCGGGCGTTCTTCGCTCTCCCGCGACCGGTCGCGCGTTTTGGGCTTACCAAGATTCGTTCAACGGCCCCTACCGCCCCGGCGATCCGGAATTCGAACAAGTCGTCGACGGTCGTCTTCTCCCGGGCGAAACGACGCCGCGCGAAACCCTTTACCGCCCGACGATTACGCTCAACGACGACCCGGGACGCGGCCTTAAATACCTCGGTTCGCTCCTAATCGTTTTAGGCTCGGCGTTTTTAATTTACCGCAAATCCGGCAAGAATGCGACAATGAACACTTTCAACGCAACCAATTCCAACAAAACGCCTTCCGACGTTCGAACACTTGCGTCGACGCTCGCTTTCTTGGCCGCGACGCTTTTCTCCGCCGCGACGTTCGCGCAAGACGAATCCGCGACGCAACCTGTTAAATCCAAAGAGGTTGCAACCGCCGTCGTTCTCGCCGATCCGAGCGACGCCGCGAAAAATTTCGCGAAAACCAACGCCGCGCTCGATTGGGAAACTTGGCGTCTTCTCCCGGTTTTCGCCGACGGTCGCCGCCAACCGCTCAACACGTTCGCCGAAATTCTCGTTCGCGACGTCTGCGGAACACCGACGCCGGTTTTCGCCGTTCCGGAAGAAACGCTGACGCGTCTCGAAAGCGGCAAACCGTTGAATTTTCCGACGTTAGAAGAAGTTCTTCAAGAAGTCGCGCCGGAAAAACGCGCCGAACGAACCGCCGCTTTTAACGAAATTAGCGCCGACGTCGTCGAACGTCAACGCGAAATCGCCGCGAAAATTCGCGCGACGTTCCCTAACGGAACGCGACGTTTTGAAGCGCCGGAACTCCTCTTTTCTTGGATCGCCGAACCGGAAATTTGGGATTACGTCCCCTTTATCGTCGACGCGCAAGCCGATGTTTCGCAAGGAGTTTTCGCTCGTTCGT
>JAFYVO010000304.1 GCA_017549085.1 Thermoguttaceae bacterium | reverse complement strand
TACGCAGGAGCATTTCCGCCCAGTCGTTGGCGTCGGTGCCGCCGTCGCGAGCGTTGATGGTGAGGATCGCGTCGTTGGCGTCGAACGGGCCGTTGAGAAGCGCGGCGGTTTGCAACTTTTCGAGCGTCTCTTCGACGCTTCGCAACTTCGCCGGGATTTCGGCGGCGGTCTCTTCGTCGTCGCGCCCGATTTCGAAAAAGACGTCCAACTCGTCGAGTTCGGCGAGGATTTCGTCCATCGGCTTCGTCAGCGCTTTCAAGGCCTTCATCCGAGCGACGACCGCTTGCGATTTTTCCGAGTCGTCCCAAAAGTCGGCGGCGGTCATTTGTTTGTCGATTTCGGCGATTTCCGCCTTTTTGACGTCGTAATCGAGGGACGTTTTGAGTTGCGAAAGTCCGCTTCGAATTTGTTCGGCGCGGTCGATTTGCTCGCGTTCTACCGGCATTGTAAAGGGTCTCCTGTCGAAAAAATAAAAGCTCGGGCCGTCGCGTCGAACGAAAAGCCGCCTTTATTTTACACGAAACGCGCCGTTTTCCAAGGGACGCGCCGCCGTTTCCGCAAAAATCCGTTCGTTTCGCGCAAAAAACGACGGAAAAAACGAAAACGCGCCGCCCGATTCTCCGCCGGTCGCCGGAGCGCAAGACGGAGAAAAGTTCGCCGACGGTCGCGTTTTTTGTCAATATATATTAATACGTCGAAAAAACGACGCCGTCGTCGTTCGCTCCGGAATGAATTTCGGAGTTCGAACGACGGCGCGCGTCGCTTAGGTCGCGCTCGCTCGATTAGTAAAGATAGTTCGCGAGGTAAGCGTCTTCGACTTCGGTCAAAACTTTATGCACCGTGTCGATCGGAACGCCGACGCGGTTGTCCAAGATAACGCGAACGACGTCGCAGTTTTCCGCTTCCGCTTCGACCAAGCCGCGCAGATCGCTCATTTCGACCGTCTTTTCGGCGCCGTCTTCGCCCTTCCAAACGATTTCGCTCTTTTCGGTGAAGCGAATGTCGACGGTCGAGCGTTTTTCCGCTTTCGCCGCTTTGATCGCGTCTTTGAGGTCGACCGAGGCGCCCTTGGCGCGGCGGCTCATATCGGCGGCGGTCATGAAGGCGAAAATCGCGGTCGTTTCCTCTTCGGAGACCGGCGCGACGCCCGTTTCGAAGAACTTGCAGATTTCGCGAACGAGCGGCTCGTACCCTTCGTAAGTCCCGGCTTCTTCGACGCCCTTTTCGGCGAAGACTTTAGCGCCGTAAGGCGCCGCGCCCTTGCGAACGCCGCGGAACGTCCCGATTTTACGCCCTTTCCAAACGCCGACGACGACGTCCGCCGAAGTCGCGTTCGTGCGGGAAACGGAAACGCAATCCGGGCCCATAATCGTGAATAACGATTCGACGCCGTGAATACCGTACCAATAAAGGGACGGGTGTTTCGGGTTCGTCGCGCAGGGGCTCGTCGCGTCGCAACCGAAAATTTCGCCGAGCGGTTGCTCGTTGCGCATCTTTTGGTATCCGGCGACGAAGCGGAGGGAGGACGACGTGAAGATCGGAACGTCGTTTTCCTTCGCCAAGCGGAACATTTCAAGGACGTCGGCCAACGAGCCGGCCATCGGTTTGTCGACGAAGAGCGGTTTCTTCGCGGCGATGACCGGTTTCGCTTGTTCGAGGTGCGGACGGCCGTCGACGCTTTCGAGCAAAACGCCGTCGACGTTCGCGACGAGTTCTTCGACGGTCGGGTAAACGGTCAACCCGGCGGCGACGCAGTCGCTCGTGTATTTTTCAACGCGGTCCCAACTTTCCGGGTTGTCCGGCATCCCGCCCGGGTAAACGGCGACGACTTCGAACTTTTGGTAAAGCGCGTCGCCATCCGGATTGTTAATAACGTCAATAAACGCCGGAACGTGCGACGTCGTCGCGCCGATAACGCCCAACTTGAAAACGTTCGCGACTTTCGCCCCGTCTTGCGCAAGCGCGGCCGAACCGACGCAAACCGCCGCCGACGCCAACGCGACGCAGACCGCCTTAAAAAAACGTTTCATCGAAAAGACTCCTCGATCTTCCAAAAAAATTTTCAACGTCGGCGAAACCGCTTCCAACGCCCGTCGGCGCCCCAATTCGCTCCAAACGGTTTGCGCAATTTCGCCCTTATTAATATTATACGCTCGTTCGCGCCGATTTCCAAGGGGCCGAACCGCTCCGCGACGCGTTGAAAACGCCGCGAAAACCGCCGCCCAACCGCAAAATCGCCGTTTTCCGCCGACTCGCCGCCGTTTACCTATTTCGCCTTAAACGCCCGATTTAACGTCGATCAACTCCAACGCAAGCCGAGCGGGAGCGTTTCGCCGAAAATCGCGGTCGTTTCGGCGTCGACGACGCGCTCTTTCGCGTCGAGCGCTCGCTCGGTCGCTTCCGAAACGCCGTTTTTCGCCAAAAACGCGGCGACCGCGTCCCGAGTCGCGTCGTCGACGTCGAGCGCCGCCTCGCCGGAGCGCCGAGTCAGCCGCGCCAACGCGAAAAAGTCGGTCGCCGTCGGCTCTTCGTTCCGCTCTTGCAGGAACGCGAGGAAGCGCCGCGCCCAATCGGACGCGGTCGCCGCCGAAACGACGCGGTCGAGCGGCGCGTTGAACAGGGTTCGCGCCCCGACCCGTCCGAGCGCCCAAACGAGCGC
>JAFYVO010000303.1 GCA_017549085.1 Thermoguttaceae bacterium | reverse complement strand
GAAGCGACGAGCGAACGCCAAGTAACCTCCGACGGAACGACGCGTCCGCTCCCGCGCCCCTTCTTCGTCGTCGCGACCGAAAACCCGATCGAGTTCGAAGGAACGTACCCGCTCGCCGAAAGCCAACTCGACCGCTTCCTAATGCGCCTTTCGATCGGCTATCCGAGCCGCGACGCCGAGCGCGCCGTCTTGGACGCCAACCGCAAAGCCCCGGCGCTCGACTCGCTCCAACCGGTTCTTTCGCTCGACGAAGTTCTCGCGATTCAAGCGGCGGTTCGCGAAGTGCAAATCGCGCCGGAAATCGTCGACTACCTCCTCGACGTCGTCGACGCGACGCGGCGTTCCCCCGACGTTTTGGTCGGCGCGAGTCCCCGAGCGTCCCTCGCGTTCGCGCAAGCGGTTCGAGCGGCGGCGCTCGTCGACGGGCGCGACTACGTCGTTCCGGACGACGTCAAAACCCTCGCCGTCCCGGTTCTCGCGCACCGGCTCGTCCCGAAAAATTATCGCGCCGAGAGCCGACGTCGCGCCGTCGAGTCGATCGTCGAAGAGATTTTAGCGACCGTCGTCGCTCCCGACTGACTCCGTCCGCCGCGGTCTTCGCGCCGCGTCCCCTTTTTTCCCAACCCCCAACGCCTTCCCCCCAAGAGCTGCGACAATGTCCAACGAAACGGCGATCATCGTTTTATCCGGCAAAATTCTCGACGCGCCCTTCCCGTTAACGTCTCTCGACGCGATTCGAACGGCGCTCGAACGCGAAACGTCGACGCGCGGCGTCTCGGTCGTTCGCCGCGTCGCGACGTTGGCGCCCTCCCGTTTTTGCGCCGCGTCCGAGTTCCTCAAAGCCGGGTTTGAAGTCGTTCCCGCCGACGACGAAGACGTTCAAGCGACGGCGCTTCTCTTCTCCGCGCTCGCGACCGCGTCGCCGGCGACGGAGCTTCTTTTCGCGCTCGGGATACCGGAGCCGCTCGCGTTGACGCGCGCCCTCGCCGGTCGAACGCGACGCGTCCTTTTAACGACCGCCGACGTTTCGCCCGCCCTCGAAGCGAACCTAGAAGGCCTTTACGACCTCCGCGCGCTCTTGGCGGACGACGGCGTCGATTGGGATTCGCTCGACTCGACCTCTTGGCGCGCCGCCGACGCCCCGATCGCGTCCCAAAACGCCGCGCCGAACGCCGAACCAAGCGCCGAGTCCGCCCCCGTCGAAACGCCGAGCGACGACCTTTGCTCCCTCGCGCCGGAAACGGGCCCCAGCGCGCTCGAACTCGACGCGCCCTCTTGGAACGCCGCGCTCGAAGAGCTTCTTCTCGCGAACGATCTCGCTTGCTCCGCTTACCTCGCGACCGAAAAAATTTCCGCTCGCTTCCCGGAATTGCCGGAATTTTTCTTGACGCGACGCGAAGACTTCCGCCGCCTCCTTTCGCCGCAAATCTTGATGATCGAAGAAAATTCGGCGACGAAGCTTTATCACAAGACGCACCCGGATTACCGCCCGGTCGACTCGGCCGCCGCGTTGGAGTCGCTAAATATCGGCGGCGCTTCCTCCGACGTCCAGGACGCGCTCCCCGAAAACGACGACGCGACCGCCGTTAAACGTCGCGCCGACGAAGAGCTCCCCGACTTCCCGGAACTCGTCGCTCGCCTTCGCGCCGTCGCGCAAGACTGCCGTCGATTGGCCGACGGTTTCCCCGCTCCGCAAGACGAAGACCAAGCGACGCGTTTTAAGTCGGCGTTTCCCCGCTCCTTCTCGCGCCGACTCGCGCCGGACGAACTGGAAGAATCGGCGCAATGTTACGACGTCGCGGCCAAAGCGTTCGAGCTCTTCGCGCAAGTCGTCGACCTGCCGCGCAACCAACGACACGACTCGTTCTTCACTCGCGTCGCGCAGGCGGCCGCCAACGCTCAATGCGGCTTAAAATCCGTTTTATCCCGCTTTAACATTCCCTTATCCGCGGACGAAACGCAACGCGCCGCTTACGAGTCGCTCTTAAGCTATTGCGGGCCGCGGGGCGTTTTCCTCGCGAACCTGCGCTTCAACGACCGTTTAACCTTCGCGGAATCCCTCAACGTCGCCTTTGAAGTCGACGCGCTGGCCGAAGAGCTCGTTCCCTTGCGCAATCGCGTTAAGGAACGGAAAACGCTCGAAGGCAAAATCGACTTCCACCTGAAAAAAATCGCGACCGCCCCGAACTCGCTTTACGATTGGAACAAAATCGTCGAAGCGACGACGGCTCTTTGCGAAACGTTCCGCGAACCGCCGTCCTCCATTTGGTTCCGCGAACGCCTCCGCGATTACGTCGACAAAATCCCGGACGAAGCGCAAACGACCGACGCTTTCGGGCGCGTCGTGCAGGAAATCGACCTCGTTCGCATTCGCGAAGAAGAAGCGTTGGCGACGATCTTCGAAACGCCGGAAGCCGTCTACTCCCCCGCCGTTCAAGCGGTTCGCGACCGTTACGCCGGAACGCGCGCCGTTTTCGTCGGGGGAACGCCCCAGCCGCACCTGCAAGCGCGACTCGAAAAATATTTAAACGTTCGCCTTTTTTGGTCGGAAACGAGCCACGGCGATTCGCTCGATCGCTTCGCCGGTCTCCTGCGCGACGACGACACGCGTTTGTTCCTCATTTACATCCCTTGGTGCAGCCACAAACATTCGGAAGAGTTTGCAACATTAATCAAAGAAGCGAACAAAGATTGCGTTCGCCTCCGCAAAGGCACGAATCCGGAACAGATCGCGCAGGCGATTTGCCGTCAGTTCCGCCTCTTGCCGGAATCGCGGCTTTGAGCGCCGCGTTCGCGCTTCCCTTTTCCGTTCCTTTCCCCTTTGAACGTCGCCGCCTCGCCTTATGTCTTCGCTTTCCAATTCAACGCAACCAACGATTCGAGAACGTTTAATCGTCGCCGCGCTCGCCGAAGCGGAGGCGTTCGGTTTCGAAGGGTTCTCGATGCGTCGCGTCGCGAACGCTTGCGGCGTTTCCTGCGCGGCGCCGTACAAACATTTCAAAAACAAAAGCGAACTCCTCGCGTCGGTCATCTCGTACATTAACGAAAGATGGTTGGCGCGCCAAGACAAAACGCTCGCTCGTTTCTCCGACGCGCCGCTTCGCCGTCAACTTGTCGAGTTAAGCTGCGAATACGTTCGCTTTATGGTCGAAAATCCGCGTTTTCTCGCCGTCTGGACGGCCAAGGGCCAAACGGGCGGCGTCGATTATCTCCCGATCAAAGCGAGAACGAGCGAGCTTTCGAAAGCGCTCCTTAGCCAATATTGCGACGAATCGGGCGTCTCCGAGGAAACGGCGCGCGCCAAGATGTACGTCGTTCGTTCGTTGATTTACGGAGCCGCGCTGATGTTCTGCAACGGCGACCTAACTTACGACGAAAACGCGCTCCAGTTCGTCGCCGACTTTGTCGACCGCGAATTCGATCTTCTATAACCTTCGTCGCTCTTCTTTTCCCCTTGCGCCGACGCGCCGACGCGCCGCTTCGACAAGGCGGTTCCAATCCCGCCCCGTCGCGGAAACGAGACATTTTTTCAAAAAATGTCAAAAAGAACGCGCGTCAAGGCCTCCCCCCCGCTTGACGCCGAGCCAATCGCGGGTATATTGAACGTTGAAAGTTCGGTTAACAGCGTTAACCGACAGGCCAACGACGCGTTTTGGTAAATTTTGGCTTAATTCTTAATTTTTGCCAAAATTTCTTCGTCGCCAAGCTCCGTTTTTACGTACCGCTACTAGACGCGCGCCCCGCCGACGGCTCGCCTTAGGAGAATCTCAATGGATATTTTTGAAATGATCGCGAACGCGCTGGCCGACCGTTACGGCCTCGACGCTTCCGAAATCACCCCCGAAACGGAACTTATTTCGATCGGCGTCGACTCGCTCGACGCGGCGGAACTCTTGATGGCGCTCGAAGAAAAGATCGGCGTCGAAATCGAACCGACGAAAAAGTTGGCGACGATCAAAGACGTCGTCGCGACGGTCGAAGCGGCGCAAAACGAAACGTTTTAAGTCGGCGACGTTAACCGGATCCCCCCCAACGCGAACCAACGAGGCGACGCCGCCTTGTTAAAAGAAATATGGAAAGGAAGCGCATGAACCGTCGAGTTGTCGTTACCGGTATGGGCGCCGTAACGCCGATCGGAATTGGCGTTAGAAACTTTTGGGCCAACCTCAAAGCCGGGGTTTGCGGAATCGGCCCGATCACCCGCTTCGACGCGTCGCGCGTCAAGTCGAGCCTCGCCGGGGAAGTGAAAAACTTCGACCCGCTTAACTGGCTGGAAAAAGCGGAAGTCGGCAAAATGGATCGTTGCGCTCAATTCGCGGTCGCCGCCGCTTCGGAAGCGATGCAACTGAGCGGCGTCGCCGGCACGGTCGACCCGAACCGCGCGGCGGTTTACCTCGGCACCGGGATCGGCGGCTTCGAAACGAACGAGGCGAACTGTTTCAAACTCTTCGACAAGGGCCCGCGTCGCGTTTCCCCCTTCTTCGTCCCAATGATGATCGCGAATATGCCGGCGGGTCTCCTCGCGATTCGTTACGACTTCCGCGGCGCCGCGCTCCCGGCGGTTACCGCTTGCGCGTCCGGCACGAACGCGATCGGCGAAGCGGTTCGCGCGATTCGCCACGGATACGCCGACGTCGCCCTGACCGGCGGGACGGAAGCGCCGATCGTCGAAGTCGGCGTTTCCGGTTTCAACTCGATGAAAGCCCTCTCGACCGCCGAAGACCCGAACGCCGCTTCCTTGCCGTTCGACGCTCGCCGCGCCGGGTTCGTCATCGCCGAAGGCGCCGGGGTTCTCGTCTTGGAAGAATACGAACGCGCCAAAGCTCGCGGCGCCAAGATTTACGGCGAAATCGTCGGGTACGGTTCGACGTGCGACGCCTACCATATGACCGCGCCGCGTCCGGACGCCGACGGAGCCGCCCGAGCGGTCGTCGAAGCGCTCCGCGAAGCCGATTGGCAAGCCGGCGAAAGCGTTTACGTCAACGCGCACGGCACCGGCACCCACCTGAACGACGTCGCCGAAACTCGCGCCCTCAAAATCGCGTTCGGCGAAGAGGAAGCGCGCCGCCTCGCGATCAGTTCGACGAAATCCGCGACCGGCCATATGCTCGGCGCCGCCGGAGCCGTCGAAGCGATCGTCTGCTTGAAAGCGTTGGCCGAAAACGTCGCGCCGCCGACGATCAACCTCCTCGAACCGGACCCGGAATGCGACCTTGACTACATCCCGTCGACGAAACGCGAAGCGAAATTCGATCTCGCGATTTCGAACTCGTTCGGTTTCGGCGGGCACAACGCTAGCCTTGCGTTCCGTCGAGTCGAGTAATCGCCCCAATTAACGCGACGCGGCGCCGAACGTTGCGTCGTTAATCTTTATTTTCAAGGATTTAAGCCGTTTCGTCTAGGAGACTCCGCCGATGGAAGTCGTCGATATCGAACGTTTTTTACCGCACCGCAAACCGATGTTGTTGTTGGACTCCGCGTCGTTGGACGGCGACGTCGCGCGGGGCAAAATGAAAATCTCCGGCGACGAGTGGTTCGTGCAGGGGCACTTCCCCGGCGCTCCGGTCGTCCCGGGCGTCATTCTCTGCGAAGCGCTCGCGCAAACGACGGCGTTTCTCCTCGCGAACGGCGTTCCGGAAAACAAAACGCCTTATTTAGCGGGACTTAACAACGTCCGTTTCAAGCGTCCGGTCGAACCGGGCGACGTTTTCGAAACGGCCTGTAAAGTCGACCGAATCAAAGAGCCTTTTTACTTCACGACTTGCGAAGGTTTCGTCGACGGCAAGTTATGCGTCAAGGCGGAACTCTCGTTCGCGTTGATAACGAAAAAGGCCGACTCCCCGGAAACCGTTTAAAAACAACGTTTAAGCAAGACGAACGCGCGTCGTCTTGCTTTTGTCGTTCCCCCTCCCCCGCGTCGCCTCCGCGTTTTCCCCAACCGAATTTAGGCGGCGACCTTTGAACGTTTACGAACCAAGCGAAAAATGACGACGCTAAACCAAGACCATCCGAAAACTTACGACTCAGAGCCCGTTCGACGACAATTCGAAGCGGAATTCGACTTTTTAAACGTTTTCGAACGAAACGCGCGACGTTTTGCCAACAAACCGGCGTTGAGCGATCCGCCGACCGGGCGCGTTTGGACTTACGCCGAACTGAACGCCGAAGCAAACCGTTTAGCGTCGGCGCTTTACGCCGAGGGAATCCGCAAAGGCGACGTCGTGTCGGTCGGGCTCTACAACGGCGCGGAATTCATTTTTGCTTACATCGCGTCGCAAAAAATCGGCGCAATTTTTAATCCGCTCAACTACAACTGGTCGCCGGACGAAATCGCTTACGCGTTCGACGACAGCCGTCCGAAAATCTTCATTTTCGACGCGGAGATGGAAACGGTCGTCGCTAAAGCGTTGAAAACGGCGGAGTTTCCTCCGGCGAAAACGGTTCGCGTCGGCGTTCCGGAAACCGTTCAAATTGAATGCGTTAGCTTCGAAGAATTTATCGCGTCGTTCGGGTGCGACGCGCCGCCGAAACCGGAGGGCGTTTCGATCTTCGACGAGATTGCGCGCCTGTACACCTCCGGCACGACCGGGCGTTCGAAGGGCGTTCCGATCAACCGAATGAACGAAGTGACGTCGGCGCACGAAGTCGCGATGCGCTATCCCCTTTTCTCGGACGACGTTACGATCAACACGACGCCTTGGTTCCATCGCGGCGGCTTCCACGGCGGCATGACGCCGACCCTGTACCTCGGCGGCGAAGTCGTTATTTTGCGCCAATTTAACGCGTCGATCTGCTTGAAGAGCATTCAAAAGCGCAAGGCGACGATTTTGCTCGGCGTTCCGTCCGCGATGACGATCGTCGCTCGCAAACAAGAAAAAGCGCTCGCCGACGTGAAGTCGATTCGCTTGATCGTGATGATGGGGAGCGACCTCGAACGCGCCGTCTACCGCTACCTGCAAGGCGTTTTCGCAAAGGTCGACTTTATCAACAGTTACGGCACGACGGAATCGTTCCTGAACACCTTCCTCGACTCGAAAGACCTCCCGGAAAAAGCCGGGACGGCCGGGCGCGCCGCTTACGACGACGACGTTATTCTCGTCGAACCGATCGAAGACGGTTGGGGATCGCCGGAAAACTTGACGCCGAAAGACGGCCAAACGCTCGGCGAAGTGCTCGTCCGTTGCAGTTCGAAAACGGCTTACGGTTACTTCAACAAGCCGGAAGAGACCGCGCGCAAGTTCAAGAACGGCTACCTTTACACCGGCGACCTCGCGGTTTGGGACGAAAACGAATACGTCTCGATCGTCGGGCGCAAAGACGATATGATGATTTCGGCGGGCGAAAACATTTACCCGCAACCGATCGAAGAGGCGATCTGCAAGCACCCGAAAGTCTCCGACTGCATCGTCGTTTCGGTTCCGGAAACGACGCGCGGTCAAGCGTTGGTCGCTTACGTCGTTCTTAACGACGCGACGCTCGAACTGCGCGATCTACTGAAGTTCTGCGCGGAAAGCTCGAGTTTGTCGAGCTTTACGATTCCGCGTTACTACCGTTTCGTCGAAGAATTGCCATACACCGCGACCGGGAAAAAACAACGCTTCGTCTTGAAGCGCCAAGCGCCGGAAGATTTGAAAGCCGGGCTTCTCAACCGCAACTAACGCAACCGCGGATTTTAGCGTTTCGACGTTTCGGCGTCGTTCGCGCCGAGTCGCCGACAAAAAAACGCCGTCGTTTCTCGCGACGGCGTTTTTTATTGGAGTCTCAACCCGTTAAAAAACAGGAGTTAGTCGACGACCCAAAGGTCGGGCAAGTTCCGGCCGCCTTCGCCGTCGTCGAGCCCGTACCCGAGCAAG
>JAFYVO010000302.1 GCA_017549085.1 Thermoguttaceae bacterium | reverse complement strand
GCGTTTCGCTTTCGGCGGCGCTCGACTTGCTTTCGACGGTCGACGCGGCGACGGTCTCTTTTTCCCGTTCGGCGTCCTTTTTTTCCTCTTTCGTCGACGACGCGACCGGCGCGCTCGTCTCTTTTTTCGCTTCCGGAGCCGACGCGACCGCCGACGTTCCGCCGACGTTCGCGGTCGTTCCCGACGTCGCGGCGACCGGTTTCGGCGCGCTCGGCGTCGCGACCGGAGCCGGAGTCGGAGTCGAAGGAGTCGCGGCGACCGGTTTCGGCTTCAACCCCCAACTCGGAGTCGGCGACGACGCGGCGCTCGACGCGTTCGAAGGAGCGGAAGACGTTTCTTGAAAAACGTTCGAATTAACAAACGCGTCGCTCTGTTTCGGCGCGGCGCTCTCCGGGGACGACGCGGCGACCGTCGGGGCCGGCGTTCGTTCGGAATCGGGTTTTCCCCAATTCTTATAAGGGTCGGCGTCGGGATCGTATCGCTCTTCTTCGTCGTCCGCCGCGTCGTTTTGTTCGTCCTCTTCGAATTCTTCGTCTTCGTAATCGTCGTACTCTTCGGAGTCGTCGGCGTCGTCGTAATCCGCGTATTCGTCTTCGTAATCGTCGTAATTACCGTAATCGCCGTAATCGTTGTAGTCGTCGTCGCCGCCGCCGTAAATGTCGTCGTAACGCGACGAATTGCCGCGTTTGTTCTTCTTTTTCGAATTGCCGCCGCCGTAATTGCCGTAATCGTCGCCGTCGTCGTAGGTCATCGGCGCGTCGAAATCGCTCTCGTCGAACGACAGCTTATTCTTCTTTTTATTTTTTTTGCCCATTTTAACGCCAACTCCGGTTAGTTTTGATAATTACTTCGTTCAATTCAAAAAAACTTCAACTTTTGCCGAAAAATTCGCCCAATTTCAGCCGTAATTTCTCGGCAAACGGCGGCGACTCGCTCGCGAACGCTCGCGCTTTTTGTTCGAAGCGTATCCGCCTTATAATTTAAGTACGCGTTTTCGGAGCCTTTAATCGCTCCAATTTTTCCGATTTTAACGTTCGTTTTGCCCGTCGTCCGATTTTTTCTCGGCGACGCGCAGCTTCGCGCTCCGGGAACGGGGGTTTCGTTCGACTTCTTCGTCGGTCGCGACGATCGGTTTTTTCGTTAAAATCGTCATTCCCTCCATATCGCGGAAGGCGTTTTTGACGATGCGGTCTTCGAGCGAATGGAAGCTAATGATCGCGACGCGTCCGCCGGGATTCAAGTAGTCGACGCATTTGCCCAAAAAGCGTTCGAGCGACCCGAGTTCGTCGTTAACGGCGATGCGGAGCGCTTGGAAGGTTCGCGTCGCCGGATCGATCGTCTTTTTTTGCGCCCAAGGCGGAGGCGTCGGAACGCAACGGCGACAGATTTCGGCCAAATCGCGCGCGCTCCGCACCGGATTCGTTCGCCGACGTTCGAAAATCGCCCGCGCAATCCGCCGACTTTGCCGTTCTTCCCCATATTGATAGATCACGTCCGCGATTTTTTCCGCCGACCAACGGGCGATCATCTCAAACGCCGGGACGCCTTCGGTCGGGTCGAAGCGCAAGTCGAGGTCGCCGTCCGAGTCGAAGCTGAACCCGCGTTCGCGGTCGGCGAGCTGGTCGCTCGACAGGCCCAAGTCGAGAAGGAACCCGTCGACGCGTTCGACTCCGGCTCGTTCGAGCGCGGCGTCAAAATCGCAATAATTCGCAAAATACGTCTTTAACGGCAACGTCGCGCCGTCTTCGAGGGCTTCGACGCGCCGATCGACGCGGTCGAGCGCCGCCGGGTCGCGGTCGGTCGAAATCGTCAAACCGTTCGGCGCGACGCGGCGAGCGATCGCGATCGAGTGTCCCCCGCCGCCAAGCGTTCCGTCGACGATAATCTTTCCCGGCGCCAAGTTTAGCGCGTCGAGACACTCGTCGAAAAGCACCGGAATGTGAACGGTCTTTTGCGCCTCGTCGTTCATTTTTGCCCCAATAATCGTTAGTCGTTTTGTCTTTTTGCGTCGGAACCGGCGTTTTCGCCGTTCGTTCGGGAAGGGTTCGCGCCGCGTCCGCTTTTTCGCCAACGCCGCGACGCGCGGCAAGAAACCGTCGTCTTATTATATCGCGTCGACGCCGAACGCCAACCGCCCGGCCAAGGTCGACGACGGAACGCGCCGTCTTCTTTGTTTATCGACGATTCCCTTTCGCGCCTTGCCTAAACCAAACGTCGTCCCAGATAACGCGATTTTTCCGCTTTTACCGCCGGTTTAGTTTCGCCAAAGCGCCTAAACGAATCTTTCGGAAGCGCGCGGCGCGGCGTCAAGGGGTTCGCGGCGCTCCGCAAGACAAGGCCGCGCGAAAAAATTTTCCCAAAAAAATAAGAAAAAATTTAAAAACTTCCCGTTGTCTCCTCTCGTTTATACGGAGGCGACGCGAAAAATTGTTCTCAAAAAAAGGACGATTTCCGTTTGAAAAATCGAACAAAACGCGCCGATCGAAAGGAAAAGAACCGACAACGTCAAGAGCGACGCGACGTTAAAACCGACCGCGAACAAATTCAATTGCGGAAGAAGCCGACCTAAAAAGCCGACCGCCAAATAAACCGCCGCCGTCGCCGACAAAACCGGCGCTGCCAATTTAATCGCTAAACTAAAGCTTAACGTTAAAACTTGCGCAAAGTCGCCAATCAACGCCGACGCGGAAGCCGAGCCGCCCGGTTCGACGTTCGCAAACCCCGTCAAAAGCCCTTCGATAAAGAGTTCGAAACCGCCCGCGGTCGCGAAAACGACGAGCGCCAACCAAAAAAGAAAACGCGAAATCGGCGCGATCTCCTCGCCGGTCGTCGGGTCAAACGTTCCGGCGACCGAAATTCCGCCGACTCGCGCGATCGTCTCGCCGGCCAACGAAACGCCGCTAAAAAGACAACGGAGCGCCAACCCCAACGCGGCGCCGAAAAGGACTTCGACGCCGAGCGCGAGTCCGAAACGCAACGCGCCGCCGGTCGCCCAACCGTTCGGCTCGGAAATCGCCGTTTCGAACGCCGCGTCGGCGACCGTCGGAAAAACTGACGCCGCCAACGTCAGCGCGACCGCCGTTCGAATCGACCGCGAAACCTCGACGCCGCCGATCATCGGAGCGAAAAAAGTCGTTCCGAAACAGCGCGCGAAAATCAACGCGAAAATTCCCCAAGACGTCGGCGACGTCCAAAGCGTCGGCGCGTTCATTCGTTCCTTCGGCCTCCTCGCCTCGTTCTTTCGGCTTGCGCCGCGCCCTCGAATCGATTTACTTCAGGTCGGAGCGTTCGAGCCGCGCCGACGTTTCCATCAACTTGGCGCCGCGCAAAAACTTCACGTTCGCTTCTCGCGAAACGTCGGCGATCGCGATCAAGCGCGCGAAATGCACGTCGTCTTCAATCGCTTCGCCGTTGAATTCGACGACGACGTCGCCGTCGCGCAAACCGGCGCGTTCGGCGGGCGAGTTCGCGTTGACGCCGACGATTTTCGAACCGCTCTTAATCGGCCAATCGACGACGCCTTGAAAATCGGCGCGCGACGCGGCCTTCAGTTTGACGCCCATACGCGAACGGCTCCAACCGCCGCCGTCGATCGTCGCTTTCAACACGTTCAAAGCCAAATTAATCGGAATCGCGAACGCGACCCCTTCGCTTTTCCCGGTCGTCG
>JAFYVO010000301.1 GCA_017549085.1 Thermoguttaceae bacterium | reverse complement strand
CGATCATCGCGGTCGTCATCGGCGAAGGCGGGAGCGGCGGCGCGATTGGGATCGCCGTCGGCGACCGCGTCGCGATGATGGAGTTCTCGTATTACAGCGTCATCAGTCCGGAGGGGTGCGCGGGAATCCTTTGGAAGAGCGGCGAACACAAGGACAAAGCGGCCGAAGCGCTCAAATTTACGTCGAAAGACCTCCTCAAATTCGGCGTCGTCGACGACGTGATCGAGGAGCCGGTCGGCGGCGCGCACCGCGACTGTCGCTTAGCGGGCTTGCGAATGAAGCAATATTTGCGAACGCAACTTCGCGAACTGACGAAAATTCCGGTCGAACGCCTCGTCGAAGAGCGTTATCAACGTTTCCGCAAGTTCGGCGTCTTCGAATGGGCGCCCGACGCGTCGGAAACGCAAGAGCCGCAAGCTCTCCAAGAAGCGCAAAACTAAACCGCCGATTTCGCCGAAAAACGCCGCGACTTTGCCGCGCCGTCGCCCCGAACGTCGACCTTGCGCGACGCGGCGCGCACCGCCTCCCTCCTTAATTTCCTTCCTTTCCCTTTGTTCCTTTATTTCGCGATTTCGCGCCGCCCGACCGCCCGCGTTCGCCGCCCTTTCCGCAAGGATTTCCGAAATGTTAATCAAGGTTAAAACGTTTTCCCTCCAAGGCGTTTCCGCGACGCCGGTCGAGGTCGAAGTCGACGTTTCCGGGCGCGGCGTCGCGAAAAGCAAGGAAGACGAAGGGAAAACGACGATCGTCGGGCTTGCGGAGACGGTCGTTCGCGAAAGCGCGTTTCGCGTCAAGTTGGCGATCGCGAACAGCGGTTTCGGCGTTCCGGCGGGGGACGTCGTCGTTAACTTGGCGCCGGCCGACCTGCCGAAACACGCGGCGTCGTTCGACTTGCCGATTTCGCTCGGCGAGATCGCGGCGTCGGGCCAGTTTTCGTCGGAGCGTTTGGAGGAATACGCGGTCGTCGGCGAGTTGGCGCTCGACGGTTCGACGCGGCCTTGTCGCGGCGTTTTGGCGTCGGCGCTCGCGGCGGCTCGGGCGGGACTGCGCGGAATTCTCGTTCCGGCGGCGAACGCAAGCGAAGCGGCGATCGTCGAAGGAATCGACGCGATCCCGATTTCCCGTTTGAACGACGCGGTCGGCTTCTTGAGCGGAGCGCTCGAAATCGAACCGAAAGCCGGTCTTTCCGACGCGCTTTTCGAGCGGCTGTCGCAATACGACGTCGATTTCGCCGACGTTCTCGGCCAAGAAAGCGCGAAACGAGCGGCGACCATCGCGGCGGCGGGCGCTCATAATATGCTGATGATCGGGCCCCCCGGAACCGGGAAAACGATGCTCGCCAAGCGCGTCCCGACGATTCTTCCGCCGCCGACGCTCGACGAAGCGCTCGAAACGACGCAAATTTACAGCGCGGTCGGAAAAATCAACGGCGAAGCGCCCCTCGTCGCGACGCGTCCGTTCCGCGAGCCGCACCACTCGATCAGCGCGCCCGGTCTCGTCGGAGGCGGAGCGAAACCGACGCCCGGCGAAATCAGCTTGGCGCACAACGGCGTCCTTTTCCTCGACGAACTGCCGGAATTTCGCCGAACGACGCTCGAAGCGATGCGTCAACCGCTCGAAGACGGCAAAGCGACGATCTCGCGCGCCGCTCGCAGCGAAACGTTCCCGGCCGCTTTCGTTCTGATCGCGGCGATGAACCCCTGCCCCTGCGGATACCGCAACGACCCGCGCCGCGCTTGCCGTTGTTCGGTCGGGCAAATCGAGAAGTATATGGCGCGCGTCAGCGGCCCGCTTCTCGACCGAATCGACATTCACATCGAAACGCCGCCGGTCTCGTACCTCGAACTTTCGTCCGACGCGCCGCGAACGACGAGCGCCGAAATTCGCGAACAGGTCTTGAAAGCGCGAGCGATTCAAGCCGAGCGATACGCCGGGTCGACGGTTCGAACGAACGCGCAAATGCGCCGTCGCGAACTCGAACGTTGGGCGAAGCTCGACGACGCCGGCCGCTCCGTTCTCGAGTCGGCGATGAACGAATTCGGTTTTTCGGCGCGGGCGCACGACAAGATTTTGCGCGTCGCTCGCACGATCGCCGACTTGGAGGGCGCGGCAAATATTGAGACGCCGCACCTCTTCGAAGCGATCGGTTATCGCGCGCTCGACCGCAAACTTTGGACGTAAACCGACGGCGACCGCCGTTCGCAAGGCAACGGACGCAAACCGTCCCGAACGACGTTCGCGAGACGACCAACGCGCCCCTTTTCAACCGTTCGGCGCGCCGTTCGTTCTTACCGCATTTTCCCTTTCCCCATTTTACCCGACGTTTAACGCGCCGCCGCATTGAATTGATGAACGATTCCGGAAACATTTTCTCCGCCTCCGAACCTTTCGACGCGTCTTCTCGGCGTTCGGAGCCGCGCCGCTTGCAAGACCTCGTCGACGCGGGAGACGCTTCCGCCTTCGAACCGTTGGCGCGACTTTACGAAGACGGTCGCGGCGTCGAGCGCGATTGGCGGCGAGCGTTCGAACTCCGACGGCAAGGCGCGGAAGCGGGCGACCCGAACGCGCAAACGGGGCTCGCTCGCGCTTTTCGGTACGGGCTCGGCGTCGCTCCGGACGTTCGCGCGGCGTTTGATTGGGGCGTTCGAGCGTTGGAGCAAGGCGCGTTTGCGGAGCGTCCGGCGGCGCTCGGCTTGGTCGGCGAAATCTTGTTCGACGGCGAAGGCGTCGTCGAGCGCGATCGAGATCGCGCGCTTTCGTTCTTTTGGGAAGCGCGAACGGGGGACGACGCGGCGGCGTTCGAGGGGCTCGCCGTTTGTTATCGGGACGGAATCGGCGTTCCGCAAGACGCCGAAGCGGAGCGCGCTTGGCTCGAGCGGGCGTTTGAGGCGGCGCTTCGCAAGGCGGAACTCGGTTCGGCGGTCGACGCGTCCTTCGTCTCGTTCGCGTTTCGGGACGGTCGCGGGGTCGAGCCGGACCCGAAAGCGGCGTTCGATTGGAGTTGGCGAGCGGCGGAAGCGGGGCTCGGCGTCGCGCTTTACGACGTCGGTTTCGCGCTCGAAACGGGGCTCGGCGTCGAGCGCGACGAACGCCGGGCGTTCGAGTTTTACCGGCGGGCGGCGGACGTCGAAAATCCGGACGCTCTTTGCGCGCTCGGGTTGGCGGCGCTTTACGGGCGTTCGTTTTCGCAACCCGCCGACCTAAACGCTCCGCAAACGGCGAACGCCGAAGCGTTCGAAATTCCGCTCGACCGCGACGAAGCGTTTCGGCTCTTCGAACGGGCGGCGGCGACCGGTTTTTCTCCGGCGTTTTACTTCCTCGCGCTCTTCCCTTGGAACGGTTGGGGGCGCGACGCCGACGTCGAGGAAGCGTTGCGTTTGTTGCGTCAAAGCGCGGCGGGGGGGTTCGCGACGGCGCAAAACGAACTCGCCGACCAACTGCGTCAAATCGGCGGCCCTCAAAACGACCGCGAAGCGACGCGTTGGCGGTTGGAAGCGGCGGAACGCGGCGACGCGCAAGCTCGGCTGACGCTCGCTCGAGAAGCGTTGGCCGGTCTGCTCGACGTTCGGCAGGCGCAAGACTGCGTTCGTTGGCTCCGCTCGGAAGCGAAAGCGGGCTCGGCTGAAGCGGCGTTTTTGACGTCGCGCTGCGCCGCGGTCGGTTGCGGAACGCCGCGCGACTTGAACGAAGAACAACGTTGGCTCGAAGTCGCGGCGAACGGCGGTTTCCCGGAAGCGCAAAACGAACTCGGCCTTCGACTCTCCATCGGTCGAGAAGGCGTCGACCGCGACGTCCGTCGGGCG
Organism: Thermoguttaceae bacterium; assembly: GCA_017549085.1. GTDB lineage: Bacteria > Planctomycetota > Planctomycetia > Pirellulales > Thermoguttaceae > RUG369. Next base: position 4,353 of record JAFYVO010000301.1, on the reverse strand, counting down.
TTCCAACTCTTTGCCGCGGCGACGCTTAGCGGAGACGCGGCGGCGACGGCAAACCTTGCGTATTGTTGCGAACGCGGCGAAGGCGTCGTCCCCAACGCGGCTTGCGGCGAGTATTTTTTGCGCGTCGCGGCGGAGCGCGGGGACGGAAGCGCCGCCGTCGAACTTAGCGACCGTTTGCTCGAAGGACGCGGCGTCGAACCGAACCGACGTTTCGCGACTTTTTGGCTCGAAACCGCGGCCGCCGCGGGAGAAATCGAAGCGACGCGGCGGCTCGCAATCCGATATTGGGAGGGGGACGGCGTTCCGCTCGACCGTCGCCGCGCTCTCGCCGCTTGGACCGTCGCCGCGCAAGCCGGAGACGACGACGCGCTCGAAGAATTGTCGCGAGCTCGACTCGGGTTGCAGGTCGCTTTCCTCTTTTGTTCAAAAATTCGCGAAGACGCGACCAAAATTTAAGCGGCGAAACGAACGCCGCGATCGGCGCCGACTCTTTTAAAAAGAGGGCGCGGCGCCTTCAAGCGAAAAAAGAGCGCGCGACGCGGCGTCGCGACGTCATTTTCGTCCGCCCCGTTGAAAAAAGCGGCAAACGTTTTATAATAGATGAAAAGCGCGCGACCTCGCCGGTCGCCGCGCGCTTTTCGAGTTCTCCAACAGCGAGTTCCTTTCGAGTTCCTTATTACCTTTCGAGGAAACATTAATGTACAGCAAAGACGAATTACTGAATATCGTTCGCGAAAAGTCCCTCAAATTCGGCGATTTTACCCTCGCGTCCGGCAAAAAAGCGAAATACTACCTCGACGGTAAGCAAACGACGCTCGACTCGCGCGGCGCGACGCTCGTCGGCGAAGGAATTCTCGAACTGCTCGAAGCCGACGGCGCGCTTCCGAAGGCGGTCGGCGGGATGTCGATCGGCGCCGACCCGATCGCCGCGGCGGTCATCACCGTCGCCGGGCTCCGCGGTCTCGACCTGAAAGCGTTCCTCGTTCGCAAAGAAAGCAAGGGACACGGCACCAACAAATACATCGAAGGCCCGGTTCAAGCCGGCGACGAAGTCGTCGTCGTCGAGGACGTCGTTACGACCGGCGGTTCGTCGTTGATCGCTATCGAACGTTTGGAAGCGGCCGGAATTAAGGTCGCGGGCGTTATCGCGATCATCGACCGAATGGAAGGGGGCGCGCAAGCGGTCGCGGACCGCGGTTACCGTTTCCGTTCCCTCTTGACGATCAAAGACTTCGGAATCGACCCGCCGGAAGCCTGATCTCGCTTCGTTTTTAGCCGCTCGACTCGCCAAGCGACGAAAAAAGACGATTATCAATAAAGAACGAAAGCGCGACGCGGCGTTCGGTTTCGCCGGTCGCGCTTTTGTCGTTTGAAAGCAGAGCTGATGAATTCGCCCCGATACGTTTGGAAGTTCCGTTTGTTCGGCGTTCCGGTCGCCGTTTTGCCGAGTTTTTGGTTCCTTTGCGTCGCGTTCTCCCCTTTTTTAAGCCGTATCGACCCGGAAACGCCTTGGATTTGGGGGCTTCTCGGTTGGACGGCGGCGACGACGCTCGCGTTCCTGTTGCACGAACTCGGGCACGCGCTCGCGGCGAAGCGGCTTTTCGGCGCGACGCCGGAAATCGCGCTCGGAATAGGAACCGCGCCTAACGGAGCGTCGGTCTTCGGCGGCGTTACCAGTTGGCGTCCGGTTTACTCGAAAAAAACGACGAATTGGAGTCAAGCGTTCGTTTCGTTCGCGGGAGCGGGCGCCGGTTTTCTCGGAGTCGCCGCGCTTCTCGCGGTCGCGTTCCTTTGCGGTTGCGATTTTACCGTCGGACTCGCCGCCGGAACGCCGATTCCGATCGTTCTTCCGACCGACTGGGCCGTCGGCGTCGACTCCGGCGCGCCGTTCAGCGCGTTTCTCGGTTACTTTGTTTTCGGCTTTATTTACATTTGCGTCTTTTGGGGCGCGATCAACCTCGCTCCGGTTTACCCGCTCGACGGAGGTCAAATCGCGACGGCGTTGGGCGCGCAACTTTCGCCGAAAAACGGAGTCCGCAACGCGTTGATTCTTTCGGTTCTTTGCGCCGGAGGGCTCGCTTATTTCTTTTTCTCGCAAGGAGGCGTTTTTGCGGCGTTTTTCTTTGCTTACCTAACTTACCAGAATTACGCAATGTTGCAAAACGCGACGCGTCGTTGACGGCGACGCGCGCCAACGTTGCGACGCGTTCGAAAAATCGTCCCTTCGGTTATTCGAACGCGACGTCCAACGCTCTTTTCAAGACGCAAAATCGAACGCCGTTTTCTTTAAGAGATTCAATTTTTAATCAAAACGGCCCGACATTTTTGGGCGCGACGATACGAAGAAGCCGCCGCGCGTCAATTCGCCTTTATCTCGGCGTTATTTCGTCGAAAGAAGTTTTTCGAGAACGAAAAAGCGTTCCGCTTCCGCGGTCGCGACGGAGAAGCGAACGCTCTCGGGAATCTCGACGCGCTTCGAGGCGAAAGAGCCGACGCGAAGCGGACGAACAATCGGAGCAAAATAAGCGTCGACGTTCTTTTGTTTGGAAGCCGTTTGATTTTTAGCGTTCATCATTTTAGAAAACCTTTCGGACGTTTAAAAACTCGCTCGACCGCGACGCGTCGGCGCGCGCCGTCGGGCGTTAATTTCTTGCGGTCGTCGCTCGGAATTGCCGTCGCGCTCTTCCAACGCGTCGGCGCGCCGACAAACGACGGATAAAAGTATAATCGTAAAACCGCAAGAAAAAAACCCCCCGTTTTCCCCGAAAAACGACTTCGACGTCAAAATTTCCACCAAGCCAACGCGCGCAAACGTTACAAACGTCTTATTCCTTAACCGACGTCGCTATAATCGCCGCAACCGTCCAACTCCGATTTTATCCTCTCCTCGACCGTTGCGGCGCAATCGTTTTATTGCCCCGAATCAACGCAAACTAACAACGGAGATCGCAAACCAACCTCGCGAGACGCGCGCTAATCCCAGCGCCAACCCCGCGAAACGCTCGTCCGAATCGAAAATCTGCGGGCGCAAGTCGAACGCCTTCGACGCCGGGAAGACCTTCGAAAAGATCGAACGCAACGCGAGTTGAGCCCGCATACCGCCCGGCCCGTCGAGTTCGACGACGCCGTCGCGTTCGAAAACGGTTGTTCCGTCGTCGGCGACGGCCGGTCGATACGAAACGCGAACGTCGACGTTTTCCCAACGCTTATCGCCGAGCGTCAACTCCGCGAACCTCAAACGCAACTCGGCGCGGTCTTCAAAGAAACGAACGACGATCGGGTCGGTCTCGGCAAAGGACAAAACGAGTTCGTTTTCCTCGATCGCGACGTCGGCCAACCCCGGTTTATTCAACTTTTCGGCCAAATAGGCGAGCGTCTCCGCCGGCGTCAGCGTTTTACCGCTTAATTCCAACCGTTCCAGCGCGGCGTTGACCGCCGACTCGTGCAGTTTGACGTCGGCGAAAGCGCCCGGCAACGTCGGCGGCTCCGTCGTTTGACAACCGAGCGAAAAGTCGGTTCCCAACCGCAGCGACGCGAGCAGCCATTCGTCGGTCGTTTTCGACCGCTGCGTTTTGAGCGAAAGCCCGAGCCGTTCCAAATCGGCGAAAAAGTTCGCGCGCATCCGAGCGTTGACCGCGTCGAAACGTTCGTTCGCTTCGGCGTCGATGCGGGCCCGCGCTTCGCGAGCGACTTTCGCTTTCATTTCGGTGCGAATCGCCGCTTGTTTCGATTCGTATTGGCTTCGCGCGACCTCGCGCGTCAAATCGCCGACCAACGGAATAAAGTCGACGTCCGTTTGAACGCCGCTCAGTTTGTTGACCGACTCCGCCGAGACGACCGCCGGCGAATACGCGAACCCGTCGTCGCGCCATTCGAGCGTTTTTTGCCCCAAATACGTCGCGTAACTTTCGTTGTAAAGTTTCGCCGGAAAAACGTTCGAACTCGTCGACGCGACGACCCGCCCGGCGACGTTCAAGTTCATCAGCAAACGCGACGGGTCCGGAATCAGTTCGATCGAAACCTGCGTGTCGGCGCGACGGCGGCCCGCGACCGGATTGTTCAGCACCGTTTCTTGAACGACCGAAAATTCCGGGTCGCGAATCGGCAGCAAGCGGTTGATCAACGCTTCGGAGACGTAAGCCTTCGCGTTCGGGTTGTCGTACACGACGTCGAACGCCTTCCCCAAACGACGGCAAACTTCGGAGCGCGACGTCGTCATTCTCCGCGCGGTTTGTTGCAACGTTCGCCCGATTTCTCCCCCGGCGTCGCGTTCGTATTTCTCAAATTCGAGCAACAACGCCAACGGGTCGGCGCGGTCGCAAGCAAACGGCGCGACGGTCGCGACCCAAACGT
>JAFYVO010000300.1 GCA_017549085.1 Thermoguttaceae bacterium | reverse complement strand
CTACTATTAGCCCTGGTATATAGCCCCCTTGCGCCGCCGAATCCGCCGGGGCCGCCGCCAAAACCGCCCATCCCTGGTTGCGCGAGAACCGGAACGCCCGCGAACGCCGACGGCATGTCGACGACGATCGGACGGTTCGTTTTGTTCGTAACGCTAAGGCTGCTTTCGAGCGAGTTTTTCGGGACCAACTTCACTTCGACGAGGCCTTCTTCCATCGCTTTGAAGAGTTCGACCGCTTGCGATTCGTCGACGGGTTCCGCCGCCTTAACTTGAACGACGGCCAACGGAAGAACCGCCGCCAACGACAACACTAAATGGAACATTCCCAATTTCATTCGAATTCCTCCGAGACGCGTTCGTAAAGTTTCGACGATGTGTTTGTTTCTATTCGCGTAAAAGTCCGCGACGCGGCTCCCGACTGCCGAGCGCCGCGGTCGACGACGAAAGGCGCCTCGTTTAAGCGGCGACCTTCGACGCGCCGCCTCCGGGAAATTTTGCGGAAGCGGCGAAAATTTTATGTCGTACCATTATAAATGATAATCTGGGGAGCGCGCGGCGTCGAGCGTGAAACGCCTTAAATTTGAAATTTTTTCTAAATTTTCTCAAGAAACTGACGTTTAGGCAAAGTTTGCCAATTAGCCCGGCTCGCGTCGCGGCGATTTTTCGGCGAAAACGGCGTTTCGCGAGGGCGTTTCAAGCGGTTTGGGAGCGGACGCTCCGCCGACGCGGGGGCGATTTTCCCCTATTTATATTAATGAGGGCGTTTTTTCGACGGGCGGCGCTCGTTAAAGTTCCTCGTCCGACGCGGCGTTTTGCAGGAGCGCGAGGTAACTCGTCGGGATCGGTTCGGCGAGGCCTAAGCGTTCGGCGAGCGCGAACGTCGTTTGGCGGGCCGCTTCGAGCTCTTCCGGTTCGGCCAGCGTCTCGATCTCGGTGAAGAAGCCGAGCGGCGGAACCTCGTCCAAAACGATTTCGAACGCGCGACCTTCGAACGAAAGCCGAGCGGTTCGGCGGCGCTTCGAGACGGTCGGGCCCGGTTCGAACCCGAGCCGTTCGAAGAAGCGAATCCAGTCGGCGCGGACTTGTTCGACGGTTGCTTCGTCGGCGTCGGCGGGAAGCGCGGGGCCGAGCGGAAGCTCGATTTCTTCGCGGATTTTCGCTTTCGGGTCGAGGCGCGGGCCCTTGAACGTCGCGGCGAGGCGGCGGTCTTGGCGGCGGATGCGCAGCGCTTTCCCTTCGGTCGGGAACCCGGCGGCTTCGTTGCGGAAAAAGAGGTCGATTTCGGAGCGCGGCGCGTCGAAAACGAGCGCGAAATCGTCCCGAAGGCGGGCCTCGTAAGCGGCGGCGTCCGGAACGCGGAACTTCATTTCGATTTCAAGCATTTTAATCGGGGTAAGGCGGGTAAAATGGAGGGAATGGGGAAGCGAAGGCGCGGCGCCGCTCGGTTGGGGAACGCCGCCGCGTTGGGGAGCGGAAGCGATTGACCGCTTTCAAGCGGCGTCGAACTGAAAACGTTTGAAAACGGTTCGCCCGTCCGGCGTTATTGGAGAACGTCGACGCGACGCACTTCGCCGCCGCCGTCGCCGCCGCGCGGCCCTTCCTTCGGGAATTTCGGGTTGCGGCTAAGTTTGACCGGGCGAACGAGTTTTTCCGGATTCGGGACCGGCGTTCCGTCTTCGAAACGAACGTTTTTCAGCTCGATGTTCTCGACGACGCAAGTCGCGTCGCTCATAAAGACGTCGACCGGGCGGCGGTTTTTGCCGGAGCCGTACCAAAATTGCATACATTCCGGTCCGACGTAAACCAAGCAGGCGTCCCCTTCCGGCTTTTTAATCGTCAGATTTTCAAGCGTTAAGTTGCGCGTGTTCGACAAAATGCTGATCGGCGCGATCGGGTTGACTTTGCCGTTTACCCCGACGCCGTAAAAGTCGGCGTCCCAGCCGGCGGTCGGCGCGCATTCGAGCGCGTATTTTACATTGTCGACGTAAATATTGTCGAGCGTTCCGATTTGGCATTCCTTTTGGCGACCGGGCAGCGACTGCGCGTACATCTTAAAATAGTTGAAGCCTTCGAGGTCGCGCAAAACGACGTTCGTGATCGGGCAGTCGATTTTCGTTCCGTCCGGGTAAACCAAGACGCCGGGGAGAAGGCGAATATCCTTCAACGAACCGGAGACCGAGCGGCAGTTTTGAACCAAAACGCGGTCGATCGGGCCGAGCGCGGGCCCGCTTTGCGGCCAGTCCCAAGCGTTGATCGCGACGCAGTCGTCGCCGGTGCGAACGCAGTCGAGGTTTTGAACGTCGGCGCGGGAAAGGGGACCGTTGAAGTGGACGCCGTCGCAGTTCGTTTCGACCGCGACGTCCGAAACGAAAATGTTTCGAGCGTTCGAGACGTGAATCGCGAACGGCGCGCCCTTTTCAATGCGGACGTTCGTAATCGAGAGTTCGGCGACGTTCGAGAAGAGGAAAACGCCCGCCGAGCCCGGAATCGTCCGTTTGCGGTCGGACGCGCCGTCCCCTTCGGAGCGGTGTTTCTTCTCTTGCGACCAAATCCCGCCGACGACGGTAATGCGGAAATCGCGCTCCGAATCGTCGTCGAGGTAGACCGGACGAATCCGGCCCGGGAGCATATGTCGGTTGCGCAACATGCAGGCGTTCAAGTTCGGGACGGCGTAAATCCGCGCTTCCGGGTCGGCTTGAATCGCGCGATCGGAGTCGAGATAAATCGGGTCGTCGATGTAATAAACGTCGTCCGATTTCGGAAGGAAAACGCCCTTTTTCTCGTCGAGCGCTTTTTGAATCGCGTCGGTCCAAACGACGTATCCCTTGCCGTCGATTTCGACCGTCCGTTTGAGGCTTTCGTATTCGCGGACGTTCGGCAAGTCCTTCAATTCCGGATATTTAATCAGCGACGTTAAGTCGTCGACGATTTCCTCTTTCGTTAAGCGTTTTTCCGGCGTCGGGGCGTCGGCGAGCGAAAGGGAAGAGTAGCCGAGAGAGAGGGCGCCCGAGGTCGCGACGAAAGCCGCCGCGACGACGAGACGAAGAGTTGAAAGTTTCATTGGGGACTCTTAGTAAAACGTTGTTTTTGAATGGGTTGCGATGTTTGCCGGTTGCGCGAAGGCGTTATTTCGTCGGCGGTTGGAGCGGAGCCGGAGCGACGAAGCGGCGACCGCAAACGACGTTTCGCGCTCCTATTTTACCGGAACGAACGGGTCGCGTCAACGATTTTCGGGGAACGCGTTCTATTTTTGCCGAAAAGATTGCCGTCGACGTTAAAACGGTGAAAATGGAGAGAATAGCGAAGTCGGCAAGAAACGCAAAAACGTCCCCGACGCGACGGTCGACCGCGCAAAGGCGCGACCGTCGCGGCAAGGAGCGTTAAAGCGGGCAAGTCGAGCGGCTTTTGACGACCGCTTTTAACCGTTGCGCTGCGTTATTTCTTCTCGGCGATCCAGTCGGTGTGATGCGCCGCGCCGGTTTCGTCGTCGACGCGCTTGTACGTGTGGGCGCCGAAGTAGTCGCGTTGCGCTTGGATGAGGTTCGCCGGGAGGCGTTCCGATCGGTAGGAGTCGAAATAAGTTAGCGCGGTCGCGAAGCCGGGCGCCGGGATTCCGAGCTCGACCGCCGTCTTAACAACGTTGCGCCAAGCGGTTTGCGCGTTTTCAACCGCCGCTTTAAAATAGGGCGCGAGGAGCAAGTTTTCGAGGTTCGGGTTCTCGTCGAACGCTTCTTTGATGCGTTCGAGGAAGACGGCGCGAATGATGCAACCGCCGCGCCAAAGGAGCGCGATTCGGCCCAAGTCGAGCGTCCAGCCGAACTCCTTCGCAACGGCGCGAAGTTGGGCGAACCCTTGCGCGTAACTGCAGATTTTCGACGCGTAAAGCGCTTGCTTGACTTGGTTAATGAACTCGGTTCGGTCGCCGGCGTAACGAACGTTCGTCGGGCCGGAGAGAACGCGGCTCGCGGCGACGCGTTCGCTTTTGAGCGACGAAATCGACCGAGCGTAAACCGCTTCCGTAACGAGCGAACTTGGGACGCCGAGGTCGAGCGCGTGTTGACTCATCCACTTCCCGGTGCCCTTGGCGCCCGCCGCGTCGAGGATAACGTCGACGAGTCCCGCTTTCGTTTGCGGGTCGACGACGGTGAAAATGTCGCGGGTGATTTCGATCAAATAGCTGTCGAGTTCTTCGCGATTCCATTGACCGAAGATTTCGGCGAGTTCTTCGTTCGTCGCGCCGACGGCGTTTTTGAGAATCCAATACGCGTCGCCGATGAGCTGCATATCGCCGT
>JAFYVO010000029.1 GCA_017549085.1 Thermoguttaceae bacterium | reverse complement strand
GCGTTACCTGACTGGCCGCGAGTTTCCCCCCGTCGAGTTCGCCGCCGATCGCGTAAAGCGGGACGAATTTGCCGTTGACGCGGGCGGCTTGGGTCAAAAAGGTCGCGGCGCCGCAAATCGGCGCGACGCCCGCCCAAAGATCGGGGTGCGCTAGCGCGAGGTCCCAAGCCGCGTCGCCCCCCGCGAGGAAACCGGAGAGGAAGACGCGGTCCGTGTCGATCGAAAAGCGACGCAGCGCGTCGCGCATTGTATAAAGGACGGCGGCGCAGGATGTTGCGGAGAAGTCGTAACCGAGTCCCGGCTCCGTCCAACGCGGCGCGACGACGATGTAGCCGAAACGCGTCGCTTGACCGTAACGTTCGCGAACTTTCTTACCTTGCGCGGTCGTTTTTTCGACCCAAGGCCCGCACCACCAGTTGAGCTGTTGCTCGGGGGACGAGCGTTCGCCGTGCAACGTGATAATCGTCGGGTATTTGCGGTTCGGGTCGTACTCCGGCGGGAGTTGAACCCAATAGGAGAACGTTTTGCCGTCTTGGAACGACGGAACGCTAAGCTCGTACTGGTAAGGGGTTTCGCGACTCGAACTCGGCGGACTTTTCGGCGGTTTCATCGTCGATAAAATCCGCGAAACGAGCTCCGGCGTCGACGCTTCTTCGGCGCGGATCTCGTCCCAAAGCGCAAGTCGTTGCGCCGGACGGGTTTCGAGCAGGTAACGTCGCGCAAGTTGGCGAACGCGGTAAAGGGACGCCGTCAACTCTAACCGCTTGTCCGAAGCGACGTTGCCGACGAGCCAACCGCTCAGCGCGATCGAGAGTTTTTCGCCGTCGGTCAGCGAGCCGTCGTTTTCCGCTTGCTCGAACGCGGCGAAGCGGCTTAACGTGTTGACGTTCAACTCTTTAACGATTTCGACGACAAGAGGCGCGAACGTTTTTTTCAGCTCGGCGTCTTCGACTTGGTCGGCGAGCGTTTGAACGCGTTCGACGATATGAGCGCGGCGTTTCTCTTCGTCTTCGTACTGACGGCTCATTCGGCGAATCGCTTGGATTTTTTCCGGCGAAACGCGGTCGGCCTCGAACGAATCGAGAAGCTCCTTGACTTTGCGATGTTGCCCGGCGGCGCGGCGCAGTTCGAGCTCGTCGATAAGGCGTTGCGCCGCAAGTTGTTTGATCAACCGCAGCGCGACGTCGAGGCGGGCGTCGTTCGCTTCGTCGTTTTGAAAATCGTCGATGATTTCCTGCAGCTCTTCCGCCGCTTGTTCGTAAAGGGTCGCTTGAACGTAAAACTGGTAAACGCGCAGGCGGTCGTCGAGGGCGGTTGGGTCGATTCGCTTTTTGACGAGAGCGCTGAGCGTTTTGCGCGGGATCGAGTGCGGGGAAAGGCGCGAGTCGACGTTGTGCGTCAAGCCTTGGACGCGAACGTAAGTCGGCGCGATTTCGGTGATTCCTTGAACGATCGTCTGCCCGGACGCGAGAATCGTGCGGCGGCCGAACTCGTCGAACTCCGACGTCGCCCGGTAATAACCGAGAATCCCGACGCGCTTCGACGGGTCGTTGCAGACGCGTTGCGGAATCTTGAAAACTTCGAGCGCGGCGCCCGATTCGTCCGGCGCAAGGTCGAGAATGTTCCCCTTCGGGACGTAAATTCGGCGCAGTTCGTCGTCGATAACGACGATTTTTTCCGACTTGATCGGCGAGGAGTCGCGTTCTTGTTTCGTATTGGGCTTTTCGAGAACGCTTTGGGTCGGAAAAACGCCGCCGACGAAAAGGCGACCGTCCTTCATAACGACGCGCGACTGCGCCGCTTCAAGAGACGAAGCGGCGCCAACGAGTCCGAACGTCGCGACGAGCGCGCCGCAAAAAGCGAAACGAAGGCGCTTAAAGCGGGTTTTCGAGGCGTTTTGCGTTGAATTGTGTTGACTCGACATAAGATTCTCGGTAAAATAAAGGGAATGGGCGGACGGCGCAAGGGCGTCGCGGCCAAGCGAAAAGGTTCCTAATCGTCTTAACGGCTCGCGCGGCGTTCCGAGGTGAATAAAACGACGGACGGGCGCGTTCTTTACGCAGTTTGCCTAATTTAAAGGCAAAAAAGCGATTAACGCGGCCTTGACGGGGAGATAAAGGGGAAATCGCGGCGTTGGAGCGATCAAAAACGACGCGTCGCGTGAAAAGATGGAGGGGTTGCGCAAAATGGGGACGATTTCTTTTTTTTGCACTCGGTGCCGACGTTTGACGACGTTTCCGGCCTCGCGTCGCGGATCGATCGTTTACTGTCCGCGTTGTCAACAAGCGTTGATTGCGCCGGATATTCCGGCGACCGACGACGCGGGAGAAGAGGAGGAAAATAACGGGGGCGCGCAGGACGGCGCAAAAGACGCGGCCCGGTTTTGGGGCGAAATCGGGCAAACCGCCGTCGGCGAGGAAAAAAGCGAGGAGGAAGGCGCGGAGTTCGATGCGCCGCGGCGGCGAATCGGCGCGACGATCGCGTCGCATTTGACGCCGGGGAAGGAACGACCGGAGAACTGGCGACGCGTTGAAACGCCCGAAATAAACGGAGAAATTGACGCCGCGTCGCTTTTAACGCGGACGGAGGTTTCGGACGCCGAATTTCTTCGTCGGTTGAGACCGGACGCCGCGTCGCAAAATGTTGCGTCGCCTCCGGTTGCGCCTCCTGTTTTATGGGGAGAAGGAGAAGCGCGAGAGAGCGCGAACGTTGGGCGAATACCGAAATTTGTTGGGGCGGCGGTTGGCGCGGCGGCGCTCGGAGGCGCTTTGGCGGTCGGCGTTTTTTGGGCGGACAACGGAAGAAAAGACGGCGTTGTCGGCGCAAACGTCGATAAACAAAGAGTTGTGAAAGACGGCGTTTTTGTCGAAGGCGCTTTGACGTTTCGGAATGCGAGCGGCGAAAACGCTCCGGACGAGGGCGCTTTCGTCTTTTTATTTCCGAACGACGAGCGATTTGACGCGCCGATCGCGTTGGGAGACGTTTCGCCGCAACGCTTTACGTCGCAATCGTTTGAGAACGTCGTCGCCGACTTGGAGGCGCGCGGCGCTCGATTCGCGGTCGCCGATTTCGAAGGGCGGTTCGCGTTCGACGAGCTTGCGCCGGGCGAGTACCGAGTTTTGCTCGTTTCGCGGAGCGTCGGCGACGATTGGAGAAACGCTAACGTCGCCGCGTTGAAGGAGATAGAACGATTCGTCGTCAGTCCGCGGCTTTTGTTGGGACAAAGCCGATTCTTTTGGACGACGCGACGTTTTGACGCAGAATCCGCGACGTTGGAAAAGTCGTTCGGGAAAGCGGGCGCGCCTTTTTCGAACGTTGAATAAGCCCCTTAACGCCCTGAAAACGAGGGTTGCGCGTCGAATAAGACGGGCGCGCTTGAACGCCGAGACGGCGACTAACGATAATTTTAAGGAGAAACCGAAATGATTCGCAAGGTGAAAAGGCGGGCGCAACGTATTGTCGAACAACGTTTAAGCGGCGTAAAGAAACGAGGGGCGCGGATTGCGGCGGTTGCGTTGGCGGCGTCGGTCGCAACGTTGAGCGGCGCCGCGTCGCTTGTTCGAGCGCAGGACGCGGTTCCGACGCTTGACATTTCGCAAGACGTTGAACGACAAACGGTTGTCGCGGCGGGAACCCCCGATCTTTACCAAGGGCATCCGTATTCCGTCCTGAATCCGGACGGTTCGATTCTCCTCGTTTGGTGCGTCAATCACGGCGGCCCGGCGGGACCGATCGCTCGAAGTCGCGACGGCGGCAAGACTTGGGAACGCCTCGACGACCGCGCTCCGGAGGGGTACAAGAAGCATATCAACTGCCCGAGTATTTACCGTCTCGTCGACAAAAACGGGAAGGTTTGGCATTGGATTTTCTCCGCGCAACCGTTGATGCCGCGAATCGTAAGCGCCGACGGCGGCGAGAGTTGGGAAGAAAAAGAACCGCTCGGTTTCGCGAACGTGATGGCGTTCAGCTCGATCGTGCCGGCGAATCCCGGCGTCGAGGACGGGCGTTATCTCGGCTTTTTTCACCGACTGCGCGCGGCGGACGGAACGCTTCTCAACAAAGAGCCGAAAGTCGCCGGACGTCTCGAGGTCGCCGTCTCCGTAACTAACGACGCCGGCTTCACTTGGAGCGAACCGCGAACGATCGCCGACGTTCCGGGGAAAGACCTTTGCGAACCGTTCGCGTTTTGGTCGCCGGACAAGAAGGAAATCTGCTGCCTAATGCGCGAAAACACTCATAAAGGTCGAAGTTGTATGACGTTCAGCGCCGACGGAGGCGAAACTTGGTCGACGCCGACCGATACGAGTTGGGAGCTGACCGGCGATCGACATATCGGCGCTTACGTCGACGACGAACGGCTCGTTATCTGCTTTCGCGACCAAGCGTTAGGAAGCGAAACGCGCGGTCATTTCGTCGGCTGGGTCGGGAAATACGACGACTTGAAGCAAGCGAAGCCGGGGGATTACCGCGTTAAGTTGTTACATTCGTTCGCGCAACCTTGGCGCGGCGACTGCGGTTACCCGGGCGTTTCGCGGCTCGACGACGGAACGGTCGTCGCGATCACTTACGTTAAATATCGCGACGACGAAAATAAGCATTCCATTGTCGCGACGCGCTTTACGATTGACGAACTCGACGAAATGGCGGCCGAAATCGCGGCGGAAAAAGCCGACGAATCGACGAAAGCGCAAAAATAAAACGACGCGGCGTCGTTAGCGCGTTGAAAAACGCTAAACGACGGAAATTAACGGTTAACGTCGGGTTTTAACGCGATGCGCTGGAACGCGCCAAAAAGTTCGGCGCCGACCCGGGCCCGATTCCTTGAAAGCGGCCTATTTCGTCGAGTTGACGCAATGTCGTTTGCAGGGTCGTCTCCGCGTCCTCGAACGTCGCCGCTTTATTCGGGTAAATCTCGTAAAGGCGGCGATATTTCGTCGGCGTAATGTTCGGCATAACAACGTTTGCGCCGCGAGAAAGCGCGCTTTTGCGTCCGTCGCGACCGTCGAGCGTCGCGACGGACGTAACGCTGGGAATGTTGGCGTCCGGGCAAAGAACGCGAGCAAGCGCGACGACTTTGAACGCTAAGTCGTTAGCGTTTGGAACTTGGTCGTCGGTCGTTGGATAGCGGAAGCTAAAGCGCGACGCGGCGTCTTTTGGGCTATCTTCGGAGGAGCGCGTCGTTTGCCAGTAAGCGCCGGAGATTTCGAGATTTCCGAGCGGCGTTTCCGGATGCGGCAGGAAGGGCCCGGAGCCGATCATATCGAGGTCGAGTTCGCGAAAGAGCGCCAAATCGCGCGCCAAGTCGTCGAACGTTTGACCGGGGATTCCGATCATAACGCCGCTTCCGACCTCGTAACCGATTTGACGCAAACGTTTTAAGAAGTCGATTCTCTCCGTAAAACCGCCGCCGTCGACGCTTGGGTGAAGCGCGCGGTAAAGCGCCGGATTCGACGTTTCGAAGCGCGCTAAATAGCGGCTCGCGCCCGCTTCTTGCCAACGGACGAGTTCCGAATCCGTTCGTTCTCCGAGACTTAGCGTTACTGTCAAGCCGAAGTCGTCGCGAATCGCTTGAACCGTTTCGGCGACGAAGCCCGCGTCGAGCGTTCGGTCTTCGCCCGCTTGCAGAACGAGCGTCGCGAGACCGTTTTTTTTCGCGAAGTTTGCGCAATCGAGGATTTCGTTTTGCGGCATTCGGTAACGTTCGACGCGTCGCTCCGCTCGGACTCCGCAGTATAAACAGTTGCGAGAACAGCGGTTGGAGATTTCGATGAGACCGCGGAGCCAAACGGCGTCGCCGACGCGTTCGCGGCGAATTTGGTCGGCTTTATCCCAAAGCGTTTGAAGGCGTTCGGCGTCCGTTTCGCGGAGCCAAGCGGCTATTTCCGAGGTCGAGAGGCGCGCGTTAAGCATTGAAATCTTTCTAAACGTTAAGTTTAAGGACGAAGACGTTTTTCGACGCGGGCGTCGAGGCGAGGGGATAATTATTAATGATAACGCGGCGGGCGATTTTGGCAAGAAGAGGCGCGCGCCGGGCGTTGCTTTTTTGCGAAAATCTGTTAAAATTAACGGGAATTTTTGCGCGGCGGGCCAAAACGTCGTCGAACGTCAAGCGGTCGAAGCGCTCGGCGTCGCGTTAATTAGTTAAAAAATAAGAAGATAAAGGACGTTAAATGACGGCCGAGACAACGACGGCGCTCGTCGGCGCGATCGCGATGGGCGCGGGTTTGGGTTTTTTCGGAGCGGTTTCGCCGGGACCGCTTCAAACGATTATCGTTTCGGAAACGTTGGCGAACGGGGCGCGCTCCGCTTGGCGAGCGGCGTTCGCGCCGGTTTGCACCGACCCTTTTGCGTTGGCGTTGGCGCTTTTTGTCGTTTCGAATATTACCGACGGCGCGCTTGCTTGCGTCGCGTTCGCCGGCGCGGCGCTCCTTGCCCGCATCGCTTGGGCCGAGTTCCGAACGACGGAGGCGGATTTCGATTTCAGCCAAAAACCGCGTCGGCCGTTTTACTTGATCGTCGCGCTTAACTTCCTGAATCCCAACCTTTGGATTTACTCCTTTACCGTCAACGCGCTGAATATTTCCGCTTTTCAACGCGACTCCGGTTGGGGCGTCGCGACGGCGTATTTGGTCGCGTTTTTCGTTTCGATAACCCTCTGCAACCTTGCGATCGTTTTGCTCGTCGCCGGGTTGAAGACGTTTTTTAAAGCGCGTTGGTTAGTTTACGTCAACCGCGCGCTGAGCGTTTTCTTGGCGGTCGTCGCGTTGCGCTTCATTTGGTTGGGGTGCGAAAAGCTCGGACTTTTCGACGCGGCGGCGACCGAAACGGCGCGTTTGGTCTTTGCGTTTTGCGTCGGGTAAACGCGCCCTATTAATCTTAAGGGGAAAAACGAGTTAAATTTAAGCGTTCAACGAACGCGAGGGGCGGCGCGCGGCGATTCTGACGTTAAAATAAAGAAAATTTTTCGATTTTGTCGAAAGTTGTTAAATTTTTAAACGGTTTTGCCGATAATTTCGATAGAAGCGCCTTTCGTATCGCGAGCTTTTTCGAGAACGCGGCGCGTCGCCGCGCGGAAGCGCGTTCATTTGGTTGACAATCGTCGGCGCCGGACGCGTCGATTTTGGAAAGGAAGCTCGTTATGAAGTTCTTAAACGGTAAGCGTTTCGAAAGCGACGCGGCGCGCCGAAGCGGCGGCGATTGGTCGGCTCGACTCGCGGCGGCGACGTTGGTTTGCCCGTTGATCTTTTGCTCTTGTCAGTCGACCGATTCGCAAAGCGCCGGTTCGAATCCTTACGCGCAAAACGAGAACCCTTACGCGAAGTACGACCCGAAAACTCCGGAAGAAGAAGCGTATTATCGCGACGTTTATTCCGGCGAATGGCGCGAGCAAACGAACGTTTTCGGAACCGGCGCGTCGGTCGTCAAAAAGATCGGTTCGACGACGCCCCCGC
>JAFYVO010000299.1 GCA_017549085.1 Thermoguttaceae bacterium | reverse complement strand
TCGAGGTCGCCGGAAACGACGCGCTCCATTTGGCCGCTTTCCTTCCAATCGATCGGCGTTTTCCAAAGGGTCGAGCCGTCGACGCCCAACCCGACGAAATACGCGCCTTTCGAGTTTTCGTTGGTAACGATCGCGACGACGTTCGAGTCGCCGGACGGCGCGGCGTCGGAAACGGCGAACCAAACGAAGGAGCCGCCGTCTTCGGCGCGGTATTCGGCGAGGCGTTCCCCGGTCGCGACGTCGTTTTCGACGATCGAGCCGACGAGCCCTTGCGAACGCGTCGACGCCAACAACGTTTGACGCGGCGTCGCGTTCGAACGACGGCGAACGCCGAGGCAATAAGGTTCGAGAACGCTTTCGTCCTTCCAACGGATTTTCGGGCGTTCCGACTCGACGACGTAAAGTCCGCGCGGCGTCGGAGCGGTCGAAGAGGGGGCGCCGACGAGACCGAACGCGAGTTCCGGCGTTCCGTCGCCGTCCGCGTCGAGAAAGCGCGCGTCGCCGACCCGTTGGTTTTGGAGCTTGCCGAAGTCGAGCGTTCCGAGGTCGTTGAAGTTTTCGTCGAAACGGTGCGCTTTTTGCGATTGCAAACGGGACGACGCGACGTAGTAACGCCGACCGCCGTCGAAGCGAATCGTCCGAACGAAGGAAATCGGTTCGCCGATCGCCGCCGCGGGGGTCGTTTTGCGAACGAGGCGACCTTGCGACGTCAACAGGGCGAGCGCGTTCCCGTCGCAGGGGACGACGACGAGGTCGTTGGGGAGCGCGTCGGCGACGGCCAACGGGACGAACGCGTCGGGAGACGTCGGCGTCGGGGACGCGTTCGACGGCGACGCGGCGTCGGCGTCGGGCGATCGGGGAACGTCGGCGTTTTCGGCGTTTTCGGGGAGGCGTTTGAACGCTTGGCCGGCGTTGAAATCGGGATCGGACGCGGAGACGGCCAACGGGTTCGTCGGCGCGTAAAGTTCGTCGAAACGCCAAATTTCGCGCAGTTCGAACGTTTTCGGGTAACGGCGCGGCGGGATCGAAGCGGGGGACGGTTCGCGGCGCTCCGACGCGACGCGGTAACGGTCGTTCGAGTCGGCGGCTTCGAGCGACTCGACGAAGCGTTTGACGGCGGCGTAATGCGCGTTGAAGTCGTCGTTGTAAAGGTCGCCGCCGTCGAGCGCGCGGACGAGGAGGCGTTGCAGCGCGACGAACGAAATCGGTTCGCGAATATATTTTTGAACGATTCCGCGTTCGTCGAGGAGCGCGATGGACGGAACGTCGGGCGCCGGGAAGTCGAGGTCGCGGAGCGCGGCGCGGTCGAGCCGAAAGAGCGGCGCGGGCGAGCCTTTGCTCCCGTATTCGGCGCGGACGGCTTCGTCCGATTTTTCCGCCGGGTCGAAGTTGACGGCGAGGAACGCGAGCCGGGCGTCGTCGACGTTGTATTGGGCGACTTGGGCGAATTCGCGAAGCGCGCTTCCGGAAAGGGAACCGGCGTTCGGCGCGTCGGCGGTCGAGGAACCCCAAAAGCAGACGACCGTTTTTTTACCGTCGTCGCGCGGGCCGCCGAGCGTCGCGTCGGAGAAGCCGGAGACGAGCGACCGAGCGCGAACCGGCGGGAACGCTCGACCGAGCGTCGCGAGTTCCGGAGGCAAAAAACGGTCGACGACGCGAACATCGGGCGTTTCCGCGTTTTCGACGGTCGTTTCCGGGCGCGTCGAGACGTTCGGCTCGTTCGGACGGCGCGGCGGTTCGCGGAAGCGGCGCAAGTCGGTTGGCGCGACGTCGGAAAGAATTTGGTTTGGGAATTCAAGGCGCAGTTCGGCGACGCGGTCGACCTCCTTCGGAACGGCGACCTGTTCGAGCGGGAACTCGAAGCGGACGAGCCCTTTCGTCTTGCGGTCGAGCCAAAGGACGCGGACGCCCCCTTCGGCGACGATTTCGACGCGGTCGCAGGGGACGAGCGTTTCGGCGCCGGTCGCTTCGTCGACGAAACGGAGGTATTCCGGGCGCAGAAGCCGAGTTTGCGCGCCTTCCGGAACGAGCGTTCGGAGCGGGTCTTGCGCCAGCGTCAAAATCGCTTGCGGCGGCGCCCAAAAGACGCTCGGCGAGACGCGCAAGTCCATCGCTTTGGCGAGTTCCGAATCGGGGTAAAGCTCCTTGATCGACGTTAGCAACAGCGGCGCCGGGAGTTCGAGCCGTCGACCGGCGCGGGCGTCGTCGAGGATTTCGGCGCGAATCGTTTCGCCGTCCGACCAAAGGACGCCGGAACCGACTACCATTCGGACGAAATTCGGTTTGGCGAACGCGAAGGAGCAGGGGACGCGGAGCGTTCGGCGGTCGCGCCCTTGGCCGTCGAAGTCGCAAACGAACTCGAAATAAGCGTCGTCGGCGTAAAATTTCGCGTTCGAGTAAGCGTCGACGGTCGCTTTCAACGCGGCGGAAGCGGTCAATCCGGGAATCTCCGGCGGACGTTCCCCGGTCGGCGCGTTCTCTTTCCGCGCCGGCTCTTCGGCGGTTTGCGCGTTCCGTCCCCAACGCTCGCGACGGCGTTCGCAACCGGCGCAAAGGGACGCGACGACGAGAAGCGCGACGAGCGTCGGCGTCCAAGGGGCGAACGGTCGCGACGTCGAGCGCGTTTTTCGCGTCGTTGCTTCGTTCGGGCGCATCGTTTTCCTTTCTTTCGCCGTCGTAGGCTTGCGGGAGGCGGGGGCGAACGTCGCGGGGCGGAGCGCGACGCTTTAACGAGTAATATAAACGTATTTTTCGTCGGAGGACAAGAGCGTTTTCGGAAGATTTTCGCGCGCCGACGTCGGCGCGACCGGCGGCGCGGGAGGAACGAGCGGGAAAAATGTCGACGACGTCTCGGCGTATCTTGCGTATATTGTATAAATTAACGCGGTCGGGGGAACGGTCGCGATTTTTTTTCGAGAACTGTGAAAAAAAGCGCGCCCCGCGATTGCAATTTTCCGGCGTCGCTGTTATACTAAGGAGCAACGGAAACGATCGGCGCGTTTTCGACGCTTCCGCTTCCGCGTTTTCGGAGCGTTTGGGTTTAGGAACGGTTTCGAGGGCGGGGCGGGAAACGAACGCGAAGAGCGGCGAGCGGCGCCGTCGAGTTTTTTCCCGAATAATCCTCCCTTATTAATAAGGACGAAAAAATGCGC
>JAFYVO010000298.1 GCA_017549085.1 Thermoguttaceae bacterium | reverse complement strand
GGGCTCTTGGCCGACCGACTGACCCTTGCCGAAACTGGGTTCGCGTTGAACGTTCAAGCGGAGGTCGCTCGGGAACATTGGCGGCAAACGCGGTCGACGCCCCTCGTCGAATCGCTCTTGGCGAGCCGCGGCGGGCAAAACTTGAAGCGGATTCGGTTGGCGAAAGACGTCGCCGACGCCGCCCAAGTCGACTCGCTCGACGTCGTTCCGGAGTACCGCGTCGGAGAAATTCGTCTCGACGCCGCTTTTAAAGCCGGAAAATAAGCGTATAATATAAAGGACAAAAACGAACGAATCGCGAGCGGTCGCGGCGTTCGTCGAACAGAGCCGTCGAGGCGCGACGAAAAAACGGGGCGAAAAACGGAAATAGATCGTTAAAATCGCTCTAACCGTTAAAGTTTGAGTCGTTTTCGTCGACGGCGAGATAAACGGAAGGAATTTGAACGATGCGGATGGAAGACTTGGTCGCGCTTTGCAAACGTCGCGGCTTCCTGTTTCAATCGAGCGAAATTTACGGCGGTTTGAACGGTTTTTGGGACTACGGGCCCTTGGGCGTTCTCCTCAAAAAGAACGTCAAAGACGCGTGGTGGCAAGATATGGTCGTCGGCCACAACGAAATGAAAGTCCTCGCGGGCGCGCCGGGCAAATTCGAAATGGCCGGGCTCGACTGCACGATCATTATGCACCCGCAAGTCTGGAAATGCTCCGGCCACTACGACCTCTTCCACGACTTTATGATCGACTGCCGCGAATCGAAGCGCCGCTACCGTTTCGACCACGTCAAAGGGCGTTGGGTCTCCGGTCTCAAACACGGCGAAAACGGCGCTCCGGCCGAGCAAGTTAAGGTCTTCGTGACGACGCTCGAAACGGAAAACGTCCAAGACGCGCTCGATCAAGCGGCGTTGAAGTACTTCGGGCTCCGCAAAAAAGACCTCGAAACGCTCGTTTGGGACGGCGAAGTCTCCGCGATTTCGGAATTTGAAACGTTCGACTTCTCGAACGTCGTCGGCCCGGACGCGAAACACGTCGGCACGTTGACCGAGCCGCGCGAATTCAACTTGATGTTCAAAACGATCGTCGGCGCTCTCGGGAGCGCGGAAGACGCGTCGTTCCTCCGTCCGGAAACGGCGCAAGGGATCTTCGTCAACTTCAAGAACGTCGTCGACAGCGCCCGCGTTCGCGTTCCGTTCGGCGTCGCGCAAATCGGGAAGAGCTTCCGCAACGAAATCACGCCGCGCAACTTCACCTTCCGCAGCCGCGAATTCGAACAAATGGAAATCGAATTCTTCTGCCGTCCGGACGAATCGGAACAATGGTACCGCTTCTGGCGCGACCGCCGTTTCCAATGGTACGTCGATATGGGCCTCGCGGGCGAACGCCTCCGCATGCGCGAACACGACAAAGCGGAACTCGCGCACTACTCCGTCGGGACGGCGGACATCGAATACGCGTTCCCGTTCTTGCCGGAAGGCGAGTTCGGCGAATTGGAAGGCGTCGCGCACCGCGGCGACTTCGACCTCCGTTCGCACTCGGAAGGCAAACTGGTTCGCGAAGGGAACGACCTCGTCCTCGAACGCGACGCGAACGGCGCTCCGAAGTGGCGCGGGAGCGGGAAAGACCTTTCCTACTACGACGACCTCCGCAAAGAACGCTTCATTCCGCACGTCATCGAGCCGAGTTCCGGCGCCGACCGCGCGACCCTCGCGTTCCTCTGCGAAGCGTACAACGTCGACAAAGCGCCGACGTCGGAAGCCGGCAAGGAAGAAGAACGCGTTTACTTGAAGCTGCACCCGCGTTTGGCCCCGGTCAAAGCGGCGGTTTTCCCGCTCGTCAAGAAGGACGGGACGCCGGAAGTCGCGTCGGAAATTTACGGCGAACTCAAAAAGAAGATGTCGGTTCAATACGACGAAAAGGGCGCGGTTGGGCGTCGTTATCGCCGTCAAGACGAAATCGGGACGCCGTTCTGCATCACGGTCGACGGCCAAACGTTGCAAGACGGCACGGTTACGCTCCGCAACCGCGACACGCTCGAGCAAACCCGCGTCAAGAAGGACGACTTGGTCGCCGAATTGGAAGGCCGCATTAACGGCTGAACCGTTTGACGCGCCGCGTCGCGCTTGACGAACGCGGCAATTTTTCACAACGCGACCGCAACCTCGGCGCCGACGGTTAACGTTCGGCGACGGGGAACGGTCGCGTTTTGTTTCGACGGTTTGAGAGGATCGACGAAACGTTGGCGGGACGGTCGCGTCGAGAACCCGCCGTCGTTTTTTAACCGTCGACGGCGATCTTGGGCGGAGCCGGACTAACGCGGCGCCGCGTTCGGAGCGCTCGGCGTTTCGTTAATATTGTCCAACCTTTGGGCCCGAGGAGCCGACCTATGCCGCCCGAACCGCTTTCTTATGAAGAATGGTTCAAAATGAACCGCTTTTATATGTCCGTCGGTACGTTTGAGAGAGCGCAAAGCGAAGAATTTGCGCGGCGACTAACGGAACTTTTCGTCTCTACGGCCGCCGAACGCTTGACCGACGAGCGCGTCGAATATTTTTGTTCGGGCGTTATGAGTCTCTGCGATTTTCTTTTTGAAGAGGCCGAGCGTCTTCCGGACGAAGCGTTCGACAACGATTTTCTCCGTCCGCGCCGGCGGCATATCTTAGCGCAACAGCATATAGGCGCCGTTGTCCGACGTATTGCCTTTGATTTACCGCCGCGCAAAAGGAGTTTAGCGAAATCGCCGATTTTTTATCGTATGGTTTGCCGACTGATCGGCGACGCGCGATTCGGCGTCGCTCGCTTCGGCGTTCTCCGTTACCTCTTAGGCCCAACGAAACGACGGGATCGACTTTGCCGCGTTGTTACAAGACCCCGATTTCTACGGAAGTTGCTTCACCGCGTTGCGACGCTTGAAAGACGGGCGTTTCGTCCGCGAAGCCGAGGTCGCCTTAGCGAACGTTCCGGACGACGACCCGGAGACGCGCCAAACGATACGACGTTACCTAGACCTTTTCGCCGACCCGCGGAAATAACCGCCGCCCAAACCGCGCGGTTGAGCGAACCCGCAAGCGACAACGGAGCGAAGAAACCGAGTTCGAGCGGTTGCTCGGGCCCGGAGCGCCCGGCGGCGCCGACGAAACCGAGTTCGAGCGG
>JAFYVO010000297.1 GCA_017549085.1 Thermoguttaceae bacterium | reverse complement strand
GCAGCGAAATGTCGATTTCCGTCGCGACCGACTCGATTCAAGTCCTCGGCGGAAGCGGCTATATGAAAGACTACGCGGCGGAACGCTACCTCCGCGACGCCCGCATCACGACGATTTACGAAGGCACGTCGCAACTGCAAGTCGTCGCGGCGATTCGCGGCCTTACCTCCGGCGTTTTCCAAGGTTACGTCGCGGAATTTGAAGCGAAAGACCTCGGCGACGAAGCGCTCGAAGCGTTGAAAGAAAAGCTGATCGCCGTCCGCGCCGAACTCGACGACGCCATCGCTTACGCCCGCGGCCTCGGCGCCTCCTACGTCGACCTCCGCGCTCGCAAGCTTGTCGACGCCGGGATCGCGATCCTCGTCGGCCACTACCTCCTGTCGCAAGCGACGAAATGCGACCGCAAAAAGAAGGTCGTCGATTACTTTGTCGCGAAAGAACTTCCGCTCATCCGCGGCGCGATCGCGACGGTTCTCAACGGCAACACGCGCGTTTTGGACGACTACCTCGAATTTGTCGGCCCGGTCTCGACGGACGTCTGATTCCGCTGAAACGCCGGTTCGCCGGTTAAACGTCGACGTTAAGCGGGCGTTTCCGATTTTCGAATCGTTTCGTTCGCTCGCCGACGCGCCTTTTTAACGCCAAACGCCGCGCTAAACGCCGATTTCTCGACGTTTGACGCGGCGTTTGCGTTTTTTCTCGCCCTCTTGCCGACTTTCTTCCCGCCTTTTTTTTTCGCAAGGAATCCCGAATGTCCGACGCTCGTTCGCAGGCCGAATGTTTGATTTGCGGCGCCCCGTTGGAGTACCTACTCGAAGACGCCGGGATGAAATGCGCGATTTGCGGCGCCGTCGAGCGTTCCAAAACTCGTTGCGTCGCCGGCTGTTACGTTTGCGACGCTTGCCATTCGTCCGGCGTCGACGCGATTTGCGGCGTCTGCTTGGCGGAGAAATCGCCGACTCGCTCCACGGCCTTTGCGACCATTCGACGCGGAACAACCAATGCCTCGGCGTCCGTTGTCCATTTTTTCCGCAAAAGCGTTAAATTTCAACGCTTTCCGCGTTTCTTCCGATGTCGCGACTTTACCGGTCGCAACGATTATTCAAGCGCCGTCGGCGTTATCTTCCGAAATCCGCCGATAAAATTCCCCCCAATCGCGCGGCTCGTTTTTCTCGGCGTCGTCGCTTAGACGGCTAGGCCAAAACGCAAGCACGCCCAGCGCGCACCAATGGAAGGCGATCAGGGGAACGATCGCGAGTCCGACGGTCAGCGAACAGAAGAAATGCTCCTCGGTCGCCGCCGCCCGGAAGAGCGCCTCGGTTTCGACGAGCGCCAAAATCCCAACGGTCGCCGCCGTCCTCCAGCGCCAAAACGCCCTTTTTGCGACCGCCGCCAACCAAACGCCAAAAGGAATCGCCGCGATAAGCCCGGCGAGCGGCGGCGTCAAAACGCAACAGCAAATCGCCAAGATAGCCGACGCCGAAGAGACCGCGAAAGAAAGGGGCCAATCGCGCCAAAGGCTTCGGTCGCCGAACGTTGCGCAGAAAAACGGGAAGTTCCAAAGGAGCCCCAAACAGAGCCAAAAGCCGTCGTCGAGCCCTTCTCGAACCGCAAACGCGAGCGCCGCAAACGTCAAAACGCCCGCAAAATAAGCGACGAGCCCGATTTTGCGCGGTTCCCTCGCCTCGACCGCGACGGCCGCGACGCCGACGCCGGCGTTTTCGCAAGTCGTTTCCGCGTCGACGTTTGCCGTCTTAAACGCAACCAACGCGAACGCGAGCGCCGCCGTCGCGTAAAAAACGGCGAGCGCCGTCAAGAGCGCGAAATAACCGTTCGGCGGCCCGGCGCTCGGGTCGACGTTCCCCAAAATCGCGCCGGTCGCGCCGCAAAGCGCCGCCGTCGCGACGAGAGCCGCCAAAATCCGCCCCGGAAAGCGCCGAAGCGTCGGGCCGAGCGCCGTCGTTTTACGCTTGATCGCAAACCAAACGACCAAAAAGAGCGGCGCCGCCCAATAAACGCCCGCAACCGCCGCCAACGCTCCGACGAATCCCGCGCCGAAAACCCGCCCCGCGTTCGCCCAAAAACGCTCCGAAGACGGCGACGATTCGCAAATTTCGACGATAAAAAACGGCCCGCCGAACAGAAGCGCGCCCAAAACGCCGGCGACGATCAAGCCGAAAGGCCCGCCGCCGTCGAGTTCCAAGATACCGCCCAAGGCAAACGCGACCGTCCAAAACGCCAAAATCGCCGCGCAAAACGACGCAAGCCCCGTCCGCTCCTTCCATTCTTTCGTTTTCATAATCCGTTCCCTTTTCGCTACTTAACGTTTAAAATCGCGACATAACGCCGCGTCCGACGACTCTTCGCTTCATTTTATACGACGCGACGTCGAAAATCAAGCGCCGCGCCCCGTTTTTCCCCTTTTTTCTTTTTTGCCCTCTTTTGCCTTTATCCTTCCGCCTCTTGCCCCCTAATTTGCGCCTTTTCGCTCAAAATTTGCAAAAAATGTTTGCAATCGCCCCCGCCGACTGGTATAATCGACGTTAAATCGACGGCGGAACGCCCGTCGCGCGGCGGCGTTTCAACGCGTCGCCGTTTCCCCGCAAACAACGCAAACCTTACAGCGCAAGGAGAAACGACTTGGGCAGAATCGGAATCGGACTGAATTTGGAAGCGGTGCGGACGTCGCACAAGTCGTTCGAACAAGGGATCGCGTTCGCCGCCGAACTTGGGTACGAGTACGTCGAGCCGATGGTTCACTGGGGGCGCGAACTCCTCAGCGAAGCGCGCTATTTTCACAGCGTTTCGATGCTCGACGACCCGTTCCGTATTCGCGACGCGGTCGAGAAGCACGGCCTCAAAATTTCCGCCTTTTCGTCGCACAGCCAACTGTCGAAACCGGAGATCGCCGTCGAATACCTAAAACAAGCCGCGCGCTTCGCTTACGAATGCGGCGCTCCGATTATCAACACGCACGAAGGGCGCAAGCAGCCTTGGACGACCGCCGAGGAGGACTTCGTTCTCATCAAGTACTCGATCAAGGAGGCGGCGAAGGTTTGCGAGCGGCGCGGAATCAAAATCGGCCTCGAGACGCATCAAACTTACTCCCTTAGTTTGGAGGGTTACGACCGCATCTTGAACCTCGTCGACTCCCCTTGCGTCGGCGCGAACTTCGATACCGGCAACGCGCACCTCGGCGGGCTCGACCCGGTCGCTTGGCTCGAACGAATCAAAGATCGCGTTATCCATATGCACGCCAAGGACATATCGTTCGAGCAGTCGGCGGCGGAGCGCGGCAAGGTGATGGGAACGGCGGTCGGCTGCGCTTGCGGCGACGGCGTCGTCGATTGGGAAAAGATCGTCGCGATTTTGCGAACCGTCCCGCAAGACGTCGTTTTGAGCGTCGAATGCGGCACGATGGAGCAAGCGGCGCGCTCGATCGAATATTTGCGCAAAGTCGTTGGTAAATAAACGCTTAAACAACGCCGCCAAACTGGGAATCAAAAACGTTTTTCCCCAATGCAACGCGCTTGGCGCTCCCGGCATACGCTCGATTTTTCAACGTTGATTTACTTAAAAACGTTCGCCCATCAAACTTTATTCAGCGCAACGTTTTTTAAATCTATTCGCCGTTTAACGCGGCGTTTTATCCGCTTTAATTCGTTATTTTTAGGAGGTTACCCAATGCGTTCGACCAGACGAGACTTTCTCAAATCGGCGGCTTCCGCGGCGTTGGTCGCGGGCGTCGCGTCGCCCACGTTGATTCCCCGCTCCGCGCTGGCCGACGGAACTCGCCCCGGCGCCAACGACCGTATCGGCGTCGCGGGTATCGGCGTCGGGCGTCGCGGCTCCGAAATTTTCGCGAGCGCGGCGCGCAACCCCAAGGCGCAGGCGATTTGCGTCGCCGACGTTTGGCTTCCGCGAGCGGAAAATATCGCGAAAAAGCACAATTGCGACGCCGCGTACCAAGATTACCGCCGCGTCCTCGACCGCAAAGACGTCGACGCCGTTCTCACCGCGACGCCGGAACATTGGCGCGGGCTCGTCTGCATTAACGCATGTCTCGCCGGGAAGCACGTTTACGGCGAAAAACCGATCACGCTGACGATCTCCGAAGGCGCCCTGATGGAGAAAGCGGCGCGCAAAAACAACGTCGTTTTCCAAACCGGGAGCCAACAGCGTTCGCAACGCCAAAATTACGTCGGCTGCGAGTTCATTCGCAACGGCGGCCTCGGTCAAATCAAGGAAGTTATCGCCGCAAACTACGAAAGTCCTTGGCTTTGCGACTTGCCGGCGCAACCGATTCCGGACGGGCTCGACTGGGAGACTTGGTGCGGCCCGACGCCGGTCGTCCCGTACAACATCGACCTTTTCACGCCCCGCGCGAAACCGGGTTGGCTCTCGTTCCGCCCCTACTCCGGCGGCGAAATGACCGGTTGGGGGACGCACGGCTTCGACCAAATCCAGTGCGCGCTCGGAACCGACTTAACAATGCCGACGGAAATTATCGTCGAAGAAGGCGCCGAAAAGCTGATTCCGCCGGTCTACTCGCAAGCCGAGGACGCCAAGCGCGGAAACGAACTTTGCTCGAAACCGCGCCTTGCCTACACATACGCAAACGGTGTTATCGTTCGACTTGGGAACGCCAACCGCGGCGGCGGAATCTTTATCGGCGAGAAAGGAAAGATGGAGATTTTCCGCGGAAACCTCATGTCGAACCCGCCGGAAATCGCCGAAGAACTCCTCAAGAGCGAGCGTCGCGACCAAGACCACGTCGACAACTGGCTCTCCTGCATTTTGACCGGCGAACG
>JAFYVO010000296.1 GCA_017549085.1 Thermoguttaceae bacterium | reverse complement strand
GTCGACGGCGGCGCGCCCGGTTGCGGTTCCGGGATTTCCGGTTCGGGGCCGGTGTAGCGGTACCCGCGGACGCGAACGGTCAGCTCGCCGGGCGGGACTTTCGCCGTGTAAGCTCCGTCTTGAACGTTGCCTCCGCCCTCGGCCGAACCGTTCGTAAATTGAACGATTCCAAGGTCGATCGGCGCGCCGTCGAGCGTCGCGGCGCCGTTGATTTCGACTTCGTTTTTACCGTCGCCGCAACCGGTTAGGCAAGCGAGGGAAAGCGCGCAAAAAAGCGCCGTCGCAAAATATTTTTTCATGGGCTAAGTTTCGTTGTCGTTGAGGTTGGGCGAACGCGCTTTCGGTTGAGAAACGTCGAAAACGCGTTCGTGGGGAACCGTCGTAGCGAACGCTCGACGGCAAGAAGTTGGAACGCTAAACTTGGTCGTTAAAGGTTTTGCGTTTCGCCGCCCTGCGTGCTGCCGGCCGCGCGCCAGATTTCGAGGTCGACCGTTTCGGAGACGAAGCGGACGGAACCGTCGGCCATTCCGACGTTTACGCCGCCGGAGTGCTTGCTGCGCGCCGCTTGGTAACGTTCGTCTCCGGAGAGAGGCGTCCCGGTGCAGGGGATGAACTGATCGTTCGTGTTCAACGCGCTTCCGCTCGCGCCTTGATAGCAGTAGCAACTGTCCGGCGTCGAGGAGTTTGGGCCGGTAACGGTCATAAAGGCGGCGCCCGGGCCTTCGTCGTTGAAGAGTTGGCCGTGGAAGTCGAACGCGGAGTCGCTCGCGGCGCAAATCACTTCGGAGAAGAGCATCGTGTTCGAGGTTCCGTCGGTGATTTCGGCGAGGCCGACGGTCAGGTTCAGGTAGAACGGCGCGCCCTTCCAACCGGCGTTTTTATAAGGCATTGAAGCGACGTTGGGGTTCCAGAACCAGTCGTTGCCCATATTGACGACGTAATTGCCGCGAACTTGCGGATAGGGGTCGGCGCGCCAAGTCGCTCCGGGGCGGTCGCTTGGGCAGTAGTAGAATTCGACCGGCGTGTTGACCGGACGCTTCGCGTCGGGCGCGTTGTAAGCGCAGTTCGGCTCTTCGTAAAAACCGACTTTAAAGTCGTACTCGGCGTAGAGCGCGTTTTGTTCGATGAACGGCCAAATACGCGGAACCCAAGACGAGCGTTTGCCCGGGTTTCCGTCGAAGTTCTTCCAACCGCCGGTCGGGTGCGTCATACCGTACGGGAGGCGCGATTGGTTGACGTCGGCGTAGTTGCACATCCCCAGCGAGAATTGTTTCAGGTTGTTCGTGCATTGCATACGACGCGCGGCCTCGCGGGCCGCTTGAACCGCCGGAAGGAGGAGCCCAATTAAAATACCGATGATGGCGATAACGACCAAAAGTTCGACGAGAGTGAACCCGCGACGATTGACGGTACTGTGTAGCATAAGAGGCCTCCGTCTGTAAATAATAATGGGGGCGAAAAACGACCGACGAAGCGCGTCGCTTCGACGGCGAGAAAAAACAAGCGAAATAAACGAACGCTTGCGAAATAATGAGTGGTAAATATTGAAATAAAAGGGAATAAGAGACGCTAAGGAAGCGCCGCCTCCCAAGTTGTTTTAAGTATAACCGTCGCGACGTCGCACGTCAAGCAAATTTTCCGGAAAACGAGGAAATTTGTTTTTTTTTTTGACCGGTGTGCGAAAATCGGACAATGTGTCAAAATTTGTTTTTTGGATGATTCAAAACGCGCTTTTTGAGTTTAGAATATTGTCGCGACGGCAGTTTTTGTTGAGATAGAGAAAACGCGCGGTTTAGGGAAAGACGTCGACCGTTCCAGCGAAAAAAGCAAAAAGACGTAAAAAGAGCGGCGACCGGTAAAAGTCGCCGCTCTTTCGTTGTTTAGGTTTGACCGTTAAGCGCAAACGCTTAGAGCGAAAGGAGATACTCGGTTAAGTCGTCGACTTCTTCCTCGGTGAGCGAACCGACGTCGCCTTTGACGTCGCCGTGCATGCCGTCGAGGAAAACGTCGCGCAGTTCGACGTAACGACCGTCGTGCATATAGGGCGGAGTGCGCCAAATTTCGAGGAGCGTCGGGGTGTCGAACTCGGACTGGTGGTCGTAGTCGGCGCGCGACCCGACGTCGTGCATCTTTTGGTCGGTAAAGTATTGACCGGTATGGCATTCCGTGCAGCCGAGGCGTTCGCTTTCGAAGAGCGCTTTGCCGCGAAGAGCTTGTTCGCTCAGTTCGCCGTCGACGAGACGCGGGCTCGGGAGGGCTTTGAGCGACTTAATGTATTCTTCGATGTCGGTGTACGTGCTTTCCGGCGGGTTCGAGAAGCAGATGAACTTAAACCCGGTGCGAATCGCGGTTTCCGCTTTGTCGCGGACGCCGTGCCACATCGCCGGCGGGAGAAGGATCGAGTGGAGCATCCCCTTGGCGTTTTTCGGGTTCCCCATCCCGTCGTTGAGGAGGTCCCAGTTCAGCGCGTCGGAACGGGCGTCCGGGTGGCAGCTGGCGCAACTTTGCCACGTTTGGAAGCAAAGCGACGCGTCGTTCCAAGCAAGTTCGCCGCGACGGGCCGCGTCCATTTCCGGAGTCGGGCCGAGTTTGACGAACTCTTTCGCGTTCATTTTGCGGGCTTTCATATTGACGACGACAATGTTGTCGGAGTAGTACATGCCGAGGTAGGCTTTGTCGCCGATGACCGCGAGACAACGGGGCGCTTTCGCTTTCAGTTGACGCGTGTTCAATTTGACGCGTTCTTTCATATTGACGAGGAACGCCAAGTCTTCCGGAACTTGTTCGGCGGTCTTCGCGTTCGACGGCAGCCCTTTTTCTTTAGCCTCTTCGGCGTTTTTCGGGAGCGATTGCAACTTTTCGAGCGTTTTCGTCCAGTCGACGACGCAAAGTTCGTGCGAGCCGGCCAAACCGACGCAAATTTTCGAGCCGTCGGCGTTCGTCGCGATCGGCCACGGGTTCGCGGCGCCTAAGTCGACGCTGTCGAGGAGGACGGTGTTGACGAATTCGCGTTTTTCGGCGTCGATGATGCTGAAACCGTTCGTGTTCATCCAACCGCGTTCGACTTGCGTCGTCGGGAGTTGGTAACGGGCCAAAATGGCGGTCGTGTAGACGTATTTGCCGTCCGGCGAGATGCAGACGTCGTGCATCGACGAACTGCCGTTCGGGAGGCGGATGTTTTTCGTTTCGCCGGTCGCCGTGTCGAGCGCGGTAACTTCGGCGGCGACGTTCGCGCCGTCGGACGGGTCGTTCGGGAGGAAGTTCGCGGCGAAGTACGATTTGCCGTCCGGCGTGATGACCGCGTCGCACGGTTCGTGCAGAGCCGGGTATTTCGCTTCGACGGCGAAGGATGGAAGGGCGATTTTCGCGAGTTTCGCTTCGAAACGCAGGCACGCGTAGAGCGTTTTTTC
>JAFYVO010000003.1 GCA_017549085.1 Thermoguttaceae bacterium | reverse complement strand
TCGCGTCGGTCGAGTTGGTCGGCGACCTCCCGACTTGGACGGCGCAAATCGAAGCCGCGCCGACGAAGATCGTGATGACGAACACTATTTTCGGCGTCCTTAAAGACTTTGATATCGACGACTTGCGTTCGTATCTCGAAAAGCGCGGGACGTTGAAATAACGGTCGAAAACGCGCTTGATTTTTTTCGGTCGGCGCGTATAATAAGGGAAAAGAGCGGAGAGCGTCGCGAAATTTTTTACGCGGCGTCGTCTCCGTTCGCCGCTTTGGGGAACGTTGCAGCGGCGCGACGTAAGTCGCGTTGTTGAAGAGTTTAGGAAATTGTTGAAAGATAAAAACGATGGATTCCGCCGCGCTTTTTAAGGTTCAGTACGGGCTTTTTTTGATTTCGACGCGAGAAGGCGACCGCGATAACGCTTGCATTAGCAACGTGTTGGCGCAAGTCGCGTCGTCGCCGCTTCGCGTTTCGCTGGCGATTTCGAAACGGAATTTTACTTGCGAACTTATCGAGCGGACCGGGCGCTTCAACGCGTCGACGTTGACGGTCGAGGCGCCCTTTTCGCTGTACGAGCGGTTCGGCTTCCAAAGCGGGCGCGACGTCGACAAATTCGCCGGGCTCGAAACGGTTCGCGCGGCGAACGGCCTAACGTACGAACCGCGTTACGCGAACGCTTATTTGAGTTGCAAGGTCGTCGAATCGCTCGACTTAGGTTCGCATCGTCTCTTTGTCGCCGAGGTCGAGGACGCGGCGGTTCTGTCGAAGGTCGAGTCGGCGACGTACGAGTATTACCGTTCCCACGTGAAGCCGAAACCGGCGGCCCCGGCGTCCGGCGTTAAAGGTTGGCGTTGCACCGTTTGCGGATATATTCACGCGAGCGAGGACTTGCCGAGCGATTTTGTTTGCCCGGTCTGCAAACACGGCGCCGTCGATTTCGTCAAAATCGAGTCGGACGACGCGGCGTCGACGCCGGAAACGAACGAGACGACGGAAGGTAACGAAACGTCGGCAAACGCTTGGCGTTGCTCCGTTTGCGGATACCTTCATAACGGCGAGCGCCCGTCCGGCGATTTCGTTTGCCCGGTCTGCGGCGTCGGCGCGGAGAAGTTTGAGCGCGTCGATTAAGCGACTTGGCGTCGTTGAAGAAAATTTGCGTCGCGTCGCATCGGCGCGTTTGTCGAGCGACGCTTTGTGATTTATTGGAAAGGTTTGCAGCTTGTAACAGTGATTAAGATGGAAAATAAAACGAGCGCTAACGGTTGGCGTTGCTCGAGTTGCGGCGGGGTTTACGGACGCCTGGAACGGCCGGAAGGTTTCGTTTGTCCGTTCTGCGGAGTCGAACAGATCGTTTTGACCGGTATTGCTAAAGAGTATTTTGACGCTACTGTAGGTATTTATCTCCAATCAAAGCTAATTCGTAAGATTGCGAGATGCGCAAGTGAAACGCAAGGCGCAATTCGGAGAATCCAGGATGTTGGATTCTGTTCGGAGCGATATGCCGTCGAATTTTTGTCATATACGAAAATTAACGACGTCGTAAAGGTCTTTAAGGAACCGAGAGCGCTCGACAATCGTTTGTTCGATTACGATTACCAGGTTTTTCAAGACGATTTCTTACGTTGTTTTGTCCTTTTGCAGTCGCGGGGAGATTATAAATTTACCGATTATACTGATTGGTTTAAAATGGAGGAAGTCGACTTCTCGTTAAGACGGCAACTTTACGACGACCTCCTTAAATTACTTTCGTTTGACGACGCCGGCGGAACTGCTCGCGGCGTTATTTTGCACCCGCACGACGTCTTCTACAATCCGATCCTTAAAGATTTTAAACTTATGTCTTTTGAAAGGGTAATAATAACGGAGGGTTACGACGACGAAGACGCGTGGGAATATCAAGAATACTGGAGAAAATATTGTCAAATTCCTAAACATTAGACGTTTCGTTGAGCGCTTGCCGCCCAAATATTGGGGCGGAGGCGCGATTTGAGGCGTCGTTCCGCGACGCGTAAGAACGGGCGGAGTTCGAAAAATTTTCCCCTTTTTGAACGCGGACGCTTGCTTTTCGGCGCGCTTTCGGGTAAACTGGTCGCTAGTGAATTAAGGGCGAAACCGGTTTCGACGGCGTTCGACGCGTCGGCGGAGGCGGGTTTCGTCGGGAAGTCAAGTTGGTTAAATTGTTAGCGTTAAAGGGGTTGACGTGAAAAAGTCGTATTTGGCGGTCGATATGGGCGCGTCGAGCGGGCGGCACGTTGTCGGGCGTTTCGACGGGAAAAAAATCGAGCTGGAAGAGCTTTATCGTTACGAAAACGGGCCGGTCGATATGAACGGGTCGCTTTATTGGGACTTGCCGGGGCTCTGGAAACACGTCCAAAACGGCTTGCGCGCGGTCGGGGCGAAGTACGGCGCCGAGATTGCGAGCGTCGGCGTCGACACGTGGGGCGTCGACTTCGCGTTCCTCGGACGCGGCGGCGAGTTGCTCGGGAACCCGTATTGCTACCGCGACCCGCGAACCGACGGCGCGATGGAACGGGCGTTTCAAACCGTTTCCCGCGACGAGATTTTCGCGCAAACCGGCTTGCAGTTTATGCAATTTAACTCCTTGTACCAGCTGATGGTAATGAAGGAGCAAAACTCGCCGATTCTCGACGTCGCGGAACGCTTCCTGCAAATTCCGGACCTCTTCCACTGGCTCCTCTCCGGCGTCGAAAGCAACGAGTTCACCAACGCGACGACGACGCAGTGCTTCAACCCGCAAACGCGAGCTTGGGCGACCGATCTCCTTGAAAAATTTGGGATTCCGACGAATCTCTTCGCGCCGACCGCCGAGCCGGGGACGACGCTCGGCGCCTTGCGGAAAACGCTCGCCGACGAAACCGGCTTGACGGCGGCGAACGTCGTTTTGCCGGGGACGCACGACACGGCCAGCGCGGTCCTTGCGGT
>JAFYVO010000295.1 GCA_017549085.1 Thermoguttaceae bacterium | reverse complement strand
CGCCGGTTTCCGGGTCGACCGTCAGCTCGACGCGACGCGCCGGGAGGTTCGAGATTCGCCCGTGCAGCGGATAGCGGAGGACGCCGTTGTCGTCGAACTCCGGCGCCCCGTTGCTTTCGAGCCCGCACCGCGCGATCCATTCGTCGAACCCTTCGAGCCAACCGCAGCCGTTCGGAGCGAAAACCGGGACGAAGTTCGGGTGAACCGGCCCGTTAACCGGCGAATCCCATTTCAGCTCGACGTCGCCGCAACGCGCTTTCCAGACGTTCATCCCCTTCGACAAAAGAACGACGAACGAGAACTTCCCCGCGTCGATTTCAACGACGTCGACGCCGTCTTGAACGCCGCCGCGAAGACGCCGCTTCGCGACGCGCATCGGAATCGGCCCGCTCGGCGACGCGTAAACCTCCTCGACGTTCAACGTTTCGACGTAAATATCGCGACTCGCGTCGATAAGCGTTCTCGTTTTTTCCATCGGCGTTCTCCTAATTTCGCTATTTTATCCAAACTTGCGTTCGCGAGTCGGCGCAACCGTCAACGCGCGGTCGTTTTGCAACCTTTTCAATCTTCGATTTTCGCAACATTTTCCATTGTCGCAACGTTCGCCGTTTTTGCGCCGCGACGCCGTCGTCGCTCCGCTCGACGCTATTTCGGAAAGCGGACGTTCCCTTCCCGGCCCATTCTCTCGAACGTTTCGCGCAACTCCGCCGCGACGCGCATCGGTCGCTGCGTTTTCGGCGAAATGAAAGCCCAAAGCGTTTCGGCGGTCGCGAGGATCGCCGACTTCGGAATATCGTCCGGATTTTCCATAAAACCGTTATAATCGCCCGCGTCGACGTCGTTCGGAAGGCGCAAAAAGCGGTAGCGGCGCGTACTTGTAACGTTTTTCATATCGGCGATCCAGGTTTGCGCGAGGATTTTCTCCCCTTTGTACGCCGACTGCCGGTACTCGATCGCGTGCCGCCGGACGACCCAAATCGCGCCGTATTCAAGGTAACGCTCCGCCGACCAGCCGATCGCCGCCGAGTGCGCGACCGCGACGTCCTGCATCCAATGGAGGTAGCAAACGTTGTTCGCGTGCCCCCAAATATCGACGTCGGCGTCGCTCACCTCGATGAGCCGGGCGAAAGTCGGCGAATAAGCGGTCGGCTGTTGCGAATCGTTATTTTCGTTATTTTCGGTCATTTTACTCTATTTTATTTCAACGCGTCGAGCGCCGTTCGTCGGGGACGTTTCCGCCGCTCGTCGCCGTTCCGATTTTGCCGGAAAATCGGGCGTTCGCCAAAGCGCGTTTTTCCTTTGTTTCCCCCTTATTAATTAATAAGGACAAAATCGGCGAAAACCGCCCGCGCCTTCCGCTCCGCTCGCGACGCGCCAAACGCAACGCGACGCGCCGCCGTTCCCGTCCGCCAACCGACGAACGCCGAACGTCGACGCGCTTTTCAATGCTCGGCGACGCGTCCGATTTTAACGATTAAACCGTTAACGCCGGTCGCGCCGCCCGCTTCCTCGGCTTTCTCCGCCGTTATTTGCTCAGCTCGACGATCGCCTCCGCAAGAGCGCGGCGCTTTTCGAGGAGCGGTTTCGGGTCGGTCGAGAAATGCGTCATATCGGTCTTTATCGGCGAAAAGTCGAAAATTTCTTCAACTTTCTTCCGTTGTTCAGGCGTCAAATCGCGCTTTTCGGCCAACGACTTCAACATCGAGAGCATCTCGAAATCTTGGACGCCTTCGCGAATCATTTCCCAACGCGCGCTCGCGACCGGTTCGTCGAAGATCGGCTTCCCGTCGTTGCGCCCCGGCGTCGCGGCGCTCAGCGGCGGATAGACGAAGCGACCGTCGCCGTTCCCCCAAAACTGCTTCGTTCCGGCGGGCGTCGAATACCCGGAAACGTAACACATCGGGTCGCGGTACGGGTCTTGCGCTTCTTCCGGGTAAGCGGCGGAACTCGTCCAATAGTTCGAGGCCCAAACGAGGCAGCCGGAGATACCGCGCTCGAACGTTTGCCAGTGCCAAATCCGCATTTCGATCGGCGCGTGGTCGGTGAACTCCGTGCAATACGGCTCTTTCGGGTAGGTGCAGACGTACCACCAGAAGCGGTTTCCGGCGTCCTTCTCGATCTTCCCTTGCTCCGCGTCGTAAGCCGGGCTGACCGGGCACCATACGTCGATCGAAGCGTCGTTTTCTTCGAGGATTTTGCGCAGTTCCGGCGACGGTTCCTCGGTCAGCA
The DNA here is from genome assembly GCA_017549085.1 of Thermoguttaceae bacterium. Taxonomy (GTDB): domain Bacteria; phylum Planctomycetota; class Planctomycetia; order Pirellulales; family Thermoguttaceae; genus RUG369. Next base: position 1,193 of record JAFYVO010000295.1, on the reverse strand, counting down.
TCCGGTCGATTTCCGGCGCGTATTTCTTGAGTTTGGCGAACCCGCGAGCGACGAAGCCGTAATCTTTTTCCTCCGGTTCGTCGAACCAATAGACGTAAGCCGCGTCGAGGAGGCCGCGTTCGCGCAAGCCCTCTTGCAACTTCTTGCCGTAGTCGGCGATCATCGCTTTATATTGCGGCGTGTCCCCGGCGTACCCGGCGATTTCCCCCTCCGCCGACTCCGCGAACGTCCCCCAGCCGAGCCCTTCGAACGGAAGGCGGAAGTTCGTGAAGTTGTATTGGGCGAAGACCCGCGTCATTTCCTTTTCGAAGCGCGAAAAATCGAGTTCGCAGCGCGGCGGGTTCTCTTCCGGGAACCATTTGACGCCGATCCCGTCGAGCGGCGCCGGGTTGTAGGGGCTAATGCGGTAGTCGCCGAACATCTTCAAATATTTCTCGAAGACGGCGCGCTTATCCTCTTCCGTCTTGCAGTTGTGATAGCGCCAAATTACGTTCGCGTCGAGACCGTAAGCGGTTTCGAGCGTGTTTTTCGCCGGAAGCGCAAAGTCCCAAACGACGACTTCGAACGGAATCGTCGCGTCGAACTCGTTCAACATTTCGCGTTGTTTTAGCTCGACGATAGCGGGATGCGTCGCGGGGAACCGCTCGCCGAGGTCCTCCGCCGTCGAGCGCGGCGCTTCGGTCAAGCGAATCGTCCCGCGATACGTTCCCGGCGCGGCGTCGGCCGGAACGCGAACGGTCGTCCAAATCGGGAGGTTTTCCCCTTTTTTAACGGAAATCGGCGCCCCGAGCCCGTCCCTGCCGGCTTCGAGCGGAACCAACGCGTCCGGATAATCCCCGACGGCGCAAGTTTTGTCGGTCGGATTCGCGACGTAATGGTAGTAAGCGTAACGCAAATCGACGTTTTCCGCCGGAATCGTCGCGCCGTTCGGGCCGGTCAAATCGCCGACGACGGAGCCGGAAAGAGCGCGGATTTCGCGACCGAGAGGACAAACCGCGACTTGGAACGACTCGAAATCGTTTTTCGCGGCGTAAATGCGAATCGGTTCCGCGGCGCCGATTTTCGTTTCCTTGGCGTTTTTCGGAATCCGATAATCTTGTTCGCACCAAGAAAGCGAAACTTTGCCGTTTTTACCGGTAATTCCGGCAATTTCGCGGGTGAAATTTTGAACGAAATAGGGGAAGAAGCGCGTT
>JAFYVO010000294.1 GCA_017549085.1 Thermoguttaceae bacterium | reverse complement strand
GCGAGCGAAACGTCGAAACCGTCGGTCGCGGACGCCGGTTGGGAAAACGGTTGGTTTGATTAACGTTGCAAGCTTTCTTGAATCAAACGCGCCGCTTTGCGACCGGAAAGGAGCATTCCGCCGAAAATCGGCCCCATTCTATAGCCGCCCATTACGTTGTTTGCGCTCATTCCGCAAGCGAAGAGATTCGGAAAATATTCGCGCGTGTTTTCGACCGTCGAGACTTCGCCGGACGCGGCGTGCATCGGCTTTTCCCCCGAGGATTCCGCCGGTCGGCGTGTCGAGTTTGATTTGTGCTTTTTTTGTCGCAAGATTGATGATTTCGCTCGGGTGCCCGGTTCCGTCGAGAACGCGTTGGGCGACGACGACAAGCGGATCGACGTGCATTCCGAGACGTTCGACCGGCGTCCAGTTGATTACCAAGCCGTTGATTTCGTTGTTTTTAAAGACGACGTCTTCGACGCTGACCGCGTTGAAAATTTTGGCGCCGGACTTTAACGCGCCGAAGATTAAACCGCTCGCCATCTCGACCGTGTCGAGTGTGAAATAGCCGGGCGCGGTCGCGATTTCTTGCGTTCCGATTCCGAAATCGTCGAGAATTTCGAGCGCGTCGCGTTGGACGACGGCCTCGTTGAAGAGCATTCCGCCGCCCCAAGTTCCGCCGCCGGGCGCGAGTTTTCGTTCGAAAATCGCCGTTTTGACGCCCGCGTCCGCCAAATATTTGGCCGCGACGAGCGCCGACGGACCGCCGCCGACGATCGCGACGTCGACTTGGAGGTGGTTGATAAGTTTTGCGTTAAAAGAAGATACGATGGCGGCGGAAATGAGGTTTTCCATAGTCGGCGTTTCCTTTCTGGCGAGCGAAAGGAAATTAGGCCGAACGTTTCGCGTTCAAGCGATTTTGGGGAATGAAAAAACGCTCGAACGGAAGGCGCGTCGCTCGTAATTTCCTTCGCCGGCATTATCCGGAGCAGGTTCGAGGGGTGCTTCTCAGCCTTCGTTCGCGTTTGAACGAAAGCGCCCACATTACGTTGCGGTGATTTGGAAGTTGTTGAATATTATGTGTTTAGGGACGACGCGACGGTTTGGTCGCGGCGTTTGCGGCGGCGCGTTGGGATTTTTCGCGACGTTCGCTTGAAACGACGGTTATTATATTCGCGGTTTGCGGCGGCGCAAGGGGGCGGCGAAAAAATTTTTTGTTCGCTTGGATAAGCGACGCTTATTATAAGAAAATGTAATTTTTCAGCGTTGCCAACGAGGCTTGTTGGGCGTTATAAGAAAAACTAATAGAGGCTAAGGGCGACGGGGAGAGGAGAAGAGCCGCGGAAGAGAAAACGGCGTTTTCGGTTGGTCGGCGAAGACGTCGACGGGCTGAAAACGCCGGGATTTTAGACGTTTTTGATTTTTTTATTTTCGAAACGTTAATCTTTGTAGGTTTCGGCGTGTTCCGGAACGTAAACAAGGGCGTCCGGTTCTCGTTCGCGGATTTTTGACGCAAGCGCTTGCGACGCCGACGTTTCGCCATGAACGATGAACGTCGTTTTCGGCGGCGTCGGGAACGCGGCGCGCCAAGCGAGCAACTCGTTTTGGTCGGCGTGTCCGGAAATTCCGCGGATAACGATGATTTCAGCTCGGACTTGTCGCGGACGTCCGTGGATTCGCACTTCAGGCGCGCCGTCGACGATTTGTCGCCCAAGCGTTCCGGCAGCTTGATAGCCGAGGAAAACGACCGAGTTTTTCGCGTCGCCGATGTGGTTCGCCAAGTGGTGTTTGATGCGTCCGGCGTTGCACATCCCCGACGACGCAAGAATCAGCGCCGGGCCCTTCATATCGTTCAACTTGCGCGATTCGTCCGGCGTTCGCAGTAAACCTAGATTCGGCAATGTTTGCGCGCCGCGCTTCGAAAGGGCGAGCGTCTCTTCGTCGAAACATTCCGGGTGGCGGACGAAGATTTCCGTCGCTTCGACCGCCATCGGACTGTCGAGAAAAACGGGGACGTCCGGCGGAATGCGTCCGGCTTCGCGGAGCGTCGCGATTCGGCAAAGGATTTCTTGCGCTCGTTCGACCGCGAAAACCGGCATAATCGCCTTGCCGCCGCGGGCGACCGTTCGCGAAATCGCGTCCGCCAACTGATCGTCGATCGGCTCGGTCGCGTCGTTGACGCGGTCGCCGTATGTCGATTCGAGAAAGAGGTGCGAAACGGGCGCTTCGTCGACGTAACATTCGGGATCGCGGAGGATAGGACGGTTGGCGCGGCCGAGGTCGCCGGAGAAAACGAGGCGGCGCGGCTCGTCGGTTTCAAGCGCCGGACGGGCGAGTTCGATTTCGATGAAAGACGAGCCGAGGATATGGCCGGCGTCGCGGACCGTCGCGCGGACGCCGGGAGCGATTTGCGTTGGCGTCGAGTAAGGAATCGGGCGGAAAAGTCGGAGCGTCGCCTCGACGTCGCCTTGCGTGTAAAGCGCGCGGTTCGGTCGGTTAGGGTTGGGGGCTCGGTTCTCCTTGGCGTGACGCTTTTTCTTGAACGCGACGTCTTCTTCTTGGAGACGCGCCGAGTCGAAAAGGATTAAACGCGCTAGTTCGAG
>JAFYVO010000293.1 GCA_017549085.1 Thermoguttaceae bacterium | reverse complement strand
TTCGCCTCGCCGCGACCGTTTTAGTCGCTAAGGTCTACTCAACCGTCAAATCTCCTTCCGTTCCGTTCGTCCACTCAGTTGCAGGACGGGACGGCCGGCATGCACGGAGCCGGAGCCGGAGCGGTTTCGACCGGACCGCAGGTCGCGCAGGAGCCGAGTTCGCCGGCGCCGCAAGCGCACGGAACGCCGCAGACGTAAGCCGGTTTGAAGAAGCCGGCGTCGCTGGTCGGGGTGGTGATCGTCGCGAGGGCGTCGAAGACGCCGTGGACGATTTTGCAAACGCCGTTGACCGGACGGTGAACCGCGTTGTACAAGCACGGTTTCAGGTACGGGAACATCGGGCCGCAAACCGGAGCCGGAGCGCAAATCGGGGCCGGGCCGCAAGCGACTTCCGGAACGTCGCATTTCGGCAGGTTAGCCGAAACGATCGGACCGCAAACCGGAGCCGGAGCCGCGGCGCAGGACGGAGCGCATTCGACGACGGCGCACGGACGGCACGCCAAGAGCGAGCGGAGCCCGCTGAAGAGTTCGCACGGAGCGCCGGCGCAGGACGCGCAGCAGGACGCGCACGAAACTTCCGGACCGGCGGCCGCGGCGCACGGAGCGCAGTCTTGCGCGGAAACGGTCGAGACCGCGCACGCGGAAATCAAAGCGAAGCAGAACGCCATCAAACGATTTTTCATAGGTAAACTCCTTTTTTAACCTGAAAGTCGAACCGTCGCGGAATTTGCCGCCGCTTCCAATCCCTTGGGAAGCAATGTCGAGCGGCTTCGTTTCGACGCGCTTTCTCCCGACGCAACCTTTAAGGAAGCGTCGCGTTCGAAAGAACGCCGTCGGCGCGCGTCGATTTTGAAAACGATCCAAAACTCCGCGGCAAACGTCGTCTCGCGACTTTTCAACGTTCGTTTTTTGCGCTTCGTCTTGCGGACGAAACGCTTTGAGCGCTATTCAAGTCGGCGCGCTTTCTCTTTCCGACGCTCGTTCGTTCCCGTTCTCAAACGGGAAAACGCTCGGAAATTTCTTCGCCCTTCTTGAGGACGGTAGTAGTATCGGAAAAGTCTCGAAGCGGGCTTCAGGAAAATCGCCAAATTTTTTAAAATCCGTTTCGAACCCTAAAAACGCGCTTTTTCCGACGTTTTTCCCCTCTTCTCTTCACGTCGCAACCGTCAAACTCAACGCGACCGCTACACCTTAACGCCGCCGTTCGCCGCTTTCTCGCTTGGTTCCGACGGCGTTCCGAATTTCGACGCGCTCGCTTCGGACGCCCTTTTTCGACCTTGTTCCCCTTCCCCTTTTTCGTCGTTTTGTCATTAATTATTAATAAGCGAACGCGACAATTATTAATAAGCGAACGCGACTCGACCTTTTTCGCTCTTCGCCGTCCGCTTCGTCGCCGCGACGCGACGCTCTTTCGGTCGAGCGACGGCGCGACGTTTCGACCGTTTCGACCGCGCTAAAGCGTCCAAAACGTTCTTTCGGCGTCGTCGTTACTCTTTGCCTAACGATTTTGTTCGTCCGAAAATTTCCGACGTTTCTTTAAAATTTCGCCAAACGTCTAAGAGCGCGCTAGGCAAAAGCACGATTTAGGAAGCGGAAAAGCCTCCGTCCGCGCCCAAGGTTGGGCCAAGACGGCGCGCCGCGTTCGTTCCTCGGACGCAAAACGCGAAAAATTGGTTTCTCCGAGACAACCGTTAAAATCGCGACGTATCCTTTGCCGACCGCCGAGAAACGTTCAGCTTCGACGCGCGCCGGAACGGGTTTTGCGCGTTTTACCGATTTTAACGTCAAATTTCATGGAAGCGGTTTGCGACGACCGGGCCCGAGGCGGGTTTCGTTCGTCGCCGACGCGTCGACGTTGTTCGCCGCGTCGAAAAGCGCGAGAAAGTTTTTTCTCCAACCGGCAGCTTCGCCAGGAGGGCGACTGAAAAGGAGTTCCATTTCGATTTTCGGGAAACGTCGGAACGACGCGCAAGCGCCGGCGTTTGGGCAGGACGCCTCTTTCGAAAGTCGACCAAACCGACGGTCTTCGGGCCGCTTGGTACAGTTATGCAAAAATTCCTCCAACTTTTAACGGTCGCCGTCGCCGCCGCGAGCGCGTTTTGCTCCGCTTCGACGACGAGCGCCGATTCGGGCGAGCGTTCGCGCGCGCCCTTGCCTACGTTTGGCGCGCTCGCCCCGGATTCGTCGTCGCCGACGACTCCGCCGAGCCGATCGCGGTACTCGCCCTTTTACGAACCGTCGGCCGACGCGCTTTCGGCGCCGACGCCCCTGCGTTCGCTCGACGACCTCCTCGACCGCAAACGCCGACTTGACCTCGAAGCGGAAAACCGCCGCGCTCTTCCGTTGAGCGACGAACGCGAACGAGAACGCGCTCTCGCCGAAGGGGACGCGCTCCTCGACGAAGGGCGTTGGACCGACGCGAAAAAGCGGTTCGAAAAGGGGCTCCGCTCCTTCCCGAACGACCCAACGCTCCGAGAACGCTTCGCGACCGCGCGCCGACGTTGCGAACTCGAAACGCGTTACCAAGACGCGACCTTCGTCGAGCTGACCGAAAACGCGAGTCTCGACGACGTTCTCGCCGTCTTCGACGAAACGACGCTCAACATCGACAATTATCACGTCGACCGTCCGACGCCCGCGACGCTCTTCGCGTTCGGGTTCGAGGGGCTCGTCGAAACGTTCGCGCACCAAGCGTTTTACGACCAAAACGGCCTTCCGTTCGAGCGGAGCGAACGCGCCGAAGCGTTGTTGACGAAAGTTCGCGACGCGGCGAAGCGTTGGCGCGTCGAAACGAACGCCGACCTGAAAAGCGCCGTCCTTTGGCTGGCCAAGCGTCTGCGCGAGGAGACCGGCGTTCGCGAAACCGCGACGATTTCCGAGTTCCTTTGCGCCGCCGTTTGTTCGCTCGACGCGTACTCGGCGCACCTAACCCCGGTTCAAGTCGAAGACGTTTTCTCGATGATCGACGGGCGGTTCGTCGGCGTCGGCGTCGAGTTGAAGACCGACGATCCGGCGCGAGTCGTTCGCGTCGTCCCGAACAGTCCGGCGAGCGAAAGCGGCGTTCGAGCCGGGGACGAGATCGTCGCCGTCGACGGCGAGTCGACCGACGGCCTCACCGGCGCGGAGATCGGCGCCCTCCTGCAGGGGGAAGTCGGGGAACGAACGACGCTGACCTTGCGTTCGCCGACCGACGGAACGCTCCGCCGCGTCGTCGCGATTCGCCGTCAAATCGACGTCCCGAGCGTCGAAGACGTTCGACTCCTCGACGCGCCGGGCCGAGTCGGTTATTTCCGCGTCGTTTGTTTCCAAAAGACGACGGCGAACGAAATGATCGCGGCGATCGACGAACTTTCGCGCCTCCAAATGGAGTCGCTCGTCGTCGACTTGCGCCAAAATCCGGGCGGCCTCCTGCAAGAAGCGATCGACGTTTCCGATCTCTTCCTCGACTCCGGCACGATCGTCCGGACTCGCGGACGAAACGGCGAACACGCCTATTCGGCGACCCGCGCGAGCTTCTGCTCGACGCCGTTGGTCTTGCTCGTCGACGAGAACAGCGCGAGCGCGTCCGAAATTTTCGCCGGCGCGATGAAGGAAAACGGGCGAGCCGTCGTCGTCGGAACGCAAAGTTACGGCAAGGGCACCGTTCAAGCGATCGTTCAGCTTTCCTGCGCGACGCAAACGGCGAAACCGATCGCGGGCTTGCGTTTGACGACCGAAAAGTTTTACTCGCCGAACGGTTTCGCGTACGGCGGCGTCGGCGTCCTCCCGCACGTTCGGGTCGAGCTTCCGGAGTCCCCGGAAAGCGCCGTCTCGTTCGCCGCGACGAACCCGACGTACTCCGCCGATGCTTCGCTCGAAACGCCGAGCGCCGAACGCGCCGAATTTAACGACGAAACCAACGAAGTCGACGCGGACCCGTTCCTCGCCGCCGCCGTTCGAGAAGCGAATCGCTTGTCGTCGCGCCGCCAAAATTCGCGCCTCTCGACGCGCTCCCCCGTCGTCGCGTCCCCCTCGAACGCCGCGGCGCGACGCAACGCGCCCCGTTTCGTCGGCGTTTCGACGGAACGACCTTAACGGTCGCTCCAACTTTAACCTTTTTAACGGCTCATACTCGCCGGTTCGACGCGCTCAACGTTCGTCGAACGCGTTCGCGCCGCCGCCTTCGATTCGTCGAGGTCGGCGGCGCGGCGTTTCTTGACGTTTTCTCTCATTTTTTAAAAATCGTCCCCTCCCAACAAGA
>JAFYVO010000028.1 GCA_017549085.1 Thermoguttaceae bacterium | reverse complement strand
CTTTTTTTTTCTCCTTTTTGGCCCCTCGATACTCGGGCGAACGCGCTTCGTTCCGCTCGTTGCGTTCGCGTCGCGGGAGCCGGCCCCATTTTAAGCGCTATAATTAAAACGAACGCCTCCTTTTGTTTTTACGGCGTTTTAATTTTATTTCGTTTCCCAAGTCGATTGTTGAAATTTTCCCCCAAAAAAGGAGTTTCCCAATGCGCGTTCCCCGCCTTTGCCCTCGAACTTGGCGCAAAAAGAACGGTTCTCTCTTCACTCTATCCGACGCGAGTCCGTTTTTTTCCGGTTCGGCCCCGCTTGTCGGCCGACTTGAACCCAGTCCGACCGACGACCCCGACGCTTTCTGTTATCGCGTTACGCTCTTTTTGCCGGGTCCGCTCGGCGGCGAACTAGACGCCCGAATTCGATTCGACGAACTAAGCGCGGAAGATCAAAAATACGTCCGACGGCATTTTAAGCTAGCCGCGCGATCTTGTCGCCTCGCGGTTTGCGACGCCGACGACGCCGCGACGCTCGACGGTCGCTCGACGCCTTCCCTTTATCGGCAAATTATCGAAAGCCAAACGTCCGCGCCCGCCCGCCCCGCGACGCTCCTTCGCAAGCCGCTCGTCGCGACCGTCGCCGAACTCCGCGCCGCCGTCGAAACCGCCGCCGAACTCCGCGCCGCCGCCCAAACCGCCGAAACCGCCCCCGTCGAAATCGTTCTCGCTCCCGGCATTTACTTGCTCGAAGAACCGTTAAACGTCGCTTCCCTTAACATCGCGCTTATCGGAGCGACCGGCGTCCGCGACGACGTCAAAATCGTCGGCCCGCAATCCCCCGTCCCCGACGAGGAACCCAACGAGGAACCCGACTTTGAATCCCAATTAGGGATCGACGAAGAGTTTCGCGATCTCGACGACCCTTACCCCGACCCGTTCCAGGACGAAGTTTGGAACGACTATCCGCCGACCATTTGCGTCGACTCTTCCGACGCCGCCCCCGCGACTTCTCTGCGACTCGAAAACTTAACGCTCGAAGGGGTAGGGGACGCCTTAGAATTCCGCGGAACCCGACTGGTCGCGATCAACTGCGCGATACGCGGCCACGTTCCGCTCGATCTTTTTTGCGACGAAGTCGTTCTCCAAAACTCCTTGATCGTTTCGGAGGACGTTCGCGAACGCAGCGCGATTACTTCCCTGCAAATTAAAACGTTCGAAGCGGAGGATTGCCAAATTTTGGGCGCCGTCGAACTAGATTTCGAACGTCGCGTTTCGCTGAAAAATTGCGTCGTTAGCGGCTGCGGCGGACTCCAAGGTTTAAGGCTCGATCCCCGGCAAGAGTCGGCGCAATGCGAAATCGTCGGTTGCCAAATCGGCGATTGCGGCGAAGCTCTCACGATTTCCGAGCCGTGCGACGCGCTCGTCCGCGACGCGACCCTCCGCCGCGGCGCGCTTTTCTCCGGCCCCCTCTCGGAATTTACCGACTTCGAACCGAATCTCTGCGACGAGGAAAGTTCCTGCGGGCTTATCTCGTGCAACGGCGGCACAACGACGCTAGAAAACGTTCGGTTTTGCGATTACCCCGTCGCCGCGAAGTTTTACGATCGGGGACGCTTTTTTTTCAAGAACGTCGAGTTCGAAAACGTCGGCGCAAAATGGTCGCTCCATTTTTCGAAACGCTTCCTCCACTATAATTTCCCTTGCGAAGCCCCCTTCGGCGCGCGCATTCTCGACCTCTCCGAAGGCGAGCTTAGCGAATACGCTCTCGACGCCGACGACGCCGACGTTAAAGACGCGCCGTTCGTTTTAGAGGTTCGTTAAACGCCGAACCGACGAACCGCCGTCCGTCCGAACGTCGACCGAACGTCGACGCGTCGGGCGGCGCGCCTTGAAGCGCAATTTTCTCGGCGTTTCTTAAAAAACGACAAAAATTTCCTTAAAAGCCTCCGACGGCCCCCCCTCTTTCATTGAGAAAACGTTCGATCGGCGTTGCCTTTCCCCCGAAAAAAGGTTAAAATGAATTTAGCTCGTTTTCCAAACGCTCGTCTTTGGGTTGGAAACGCGCTTCCTATTCCGCCGTCCGTTTGGCTCGTCGAATTTTCTCAACGTATTAAATCCGAGGATTTGCCATGCGCTTCACCTTTCCCCCTTCCCGCGTCGCGGCGCCGTCCGCCGCTCCTCTTTTCTCTTGTTCGTCGTTTTGACGGCGACGTTCGCGTCGGCGTTCGTCGCGGTCGCGGTCGCGCAAGACGCTCGCGAATGGCGCGACGCCAAAGGCAAGACGATCCTGACGCAAGATCGACAAAAACTCGTCGGCAAACTTCTCCTTGAAGAAAACGACGCCCCCAAAAAGGTTCGCGTCGAAATGGACGGCCGAACGTTCAACTTTCCGTTGGCCCAACTGAGCGCCGCCGATCAAAAATACGTCAAAAGCGAGCGCGCGAAAAAGAAAGAAACGCAAAAAACGAACTCCGACGACTCCAAACCCGCCAATTCGAAACCGACGACCGCGAAAGAAGGCGTCAAACGCGCCCTTTTGATCGGCGTTAACGATTATCAAGAGTTCGCCGACGTCCAATACGCCGTCGCCGACGTCGAAGCGATTCGCGACCAACTCCTGAATCTCGAATTCCAATCGAAAAACATCGTCGTTCTTAAATCGCAGGGCGACTCCAAAACGCGACCGACGCAGGCGAACCTTCGCCGCCAAATCGCCGCGTTCCTCGAAAGCGCGCAAGAAAACGACTTCCTCTTCATTTACTTTTCCGGACACGCCTTTCAAACGCGCGGAGCCGCTCGTTTTGCGCCGGAAAACGCCGTCGCGACGCAAGACGCCGCGCGGCGCTTTTCTTTCGGCGCCGCGCTCCTTTGCTTCCCCGCTCTTAGAACGCTCGCCGCGACCGCCGTCGAGCGTTCGTCTTTTCCCGCCGCGACCGCCGCGAAGTCGAGCGTTACTCGACCAACTCGAACGACGCCCAAAGGCTCGGGTCGTCTTCGGTTGGGAACGGTTCGCCGAGTTGCAGGTCGAAGGCGCCGTGTTCCTCGTCGCGTTGCGAAAAATGCAAACCCAAGCGGCGGAAGTCGGTCGGCTCGAATCCGGTCAGCGTCGACGCCGGAATCGCCGCCGAAAACGCGAAACCGTCGACTCGACGCTCCGACGCCAACCGAAATTCGCCGACGTCGACCGGACTCGGCGACTCTTTCGCTCGGTTGATCGGCGCCCAAACCGCGCTCGGTCGCTCCGCGTCGTCCGTTTTCCCGACAAATGGGCAAAATAGGAATTTATGGCAAAATCTACCGGCGCGTCGCGCTTCCTTAACGTCCCTCGTGTCGAGGCAAAGTCGCAGGACGTCGGTCGCGTCCAGCTCGAGCGGCGCGCGTCGGGCGACTCGCCGCCGTCCCGCGACGACCGTCGTTAAGAGCAAACCGCGCGGCGACCAAGCGATTCGAAAATCGAACAACCCGACGTTTTCCGCCGAGCGCGGCGTCGTCGGTCCCGGTTCGCGTCCGCGTCCAAGTCCGGAAACGATCAAAGTTTGCGTCCAAAACGGAAGCCGATATTCCGCCGAAAGAGCCTCCGCGTCCAACGAAGCGCCGCCAAACGCCGACGCTTCCGTCGTTTCGTCGAGCCGACGACACGGAAAAGCGAAACGAAAAAGAAAGTTTTGAGGTAAATTCGCCATAATCTTCGGCGCGCCGCCGTCCTTTCCGTCGATACGTTACGATTCTCGGTTCCGATTTCCCGCCGTCGTGTCCGCGACGAATGTTTTCGCATTCTCCAACATTTCCGCGACGGAAGCGTTTTTCCGCCGCCGTTTCCGCAGTCGCCGACGTTTCCGCGACGGAAGCGTTTTTTCCGCCGACAGGCGTTTCCGCGATCGACGACGTTTGCGCTTTCCGGCGGAACTTGCGCGTTTAACAACGCTCGCGCCGCCCCTTACTTAAAGTTAAAATAGGCGTTTTAAGCAAGGCGCGCAAAAAAAACGTTCATTCACGCGAACCAGCGGAGGCGTTCTTTCCAGCGCCGGACGTCTCCGCAATTGCCGACGCTTCCCCAACGGCGGCGTTTTTTCCGCCGACGGGCGTTTCCGCGTCGGAAACGTTTTTTTCGGCGGCGGCGCGCTCGGCCTGCTCTCGCATTTTCTTAATTTGATATTCGAGCAAAATTTTCTCGGCGTTCGTTTGCGCGCCTTCGCTCGAATAATGAAGCCAAGTCGAGGTCGCGTCGACCAACGCCAAAAGCGCGGCCCAGAAGCTGAAAAATATCACGCCAAGCCAAGCGGCGGCCCACCAACCGGGCGCGTCTTGCGCCGGAACGTGCAATCCGACAAGCATCAAGGCGCCGACGAGCGCCGCCATCCCGCCGGTCTGCATTCGTCGAAACGCTTGACGTTTAAGAAATTCGAGTTCCTTTTCCGGTTGCGCGCCGAATCTTGCCTTAGGGAAGTTAACGCGGTCGCGCTGCACCCGAACCTGCCAAATCCCAAACGCCAAAATAAAACCGGCAAGCGCCAGTCCCGCCCAACGCGCGGCGCCGTCCGCCGCGTTGGCGAAAATCGCTAACGCGTCTCCGCCGCAACGCGTTAAGTCGCCGCCCCAATTCCACTCGCTCACGCGCTTCACCTTCTCCCGTTGTCTTAAAAGCTCGACGCACCCGTTTGCCGCGCTCTTTTCTTCAACGCGACATTTTGTTCTTTACTTTTGGTTATTATACACGTTGTACGCGGTTGACGCAACGTTTTTTTCTGCTATAATCGAATTATCTTTTGAAAAGAGGCCGTTTTTGCGCGCCTTAGCGACGTTTTTCTTCGCGTCGCGCCGTTAAGCAGGGCGATTAGCTCAGTTGGTTAGAGCGTCTGGTTTACACCCAGAAGGTCGCAGGTTCGAATCCTACATCGCCCATTTTTTTACTCGACGTTTATCGGTTCTTTTTAACGCGCCGACTCGGAACCGTCGTTCCGAGTCGGCGCGATTTTAACGTCGTTTCCTAACAAAATTGCTCGTCGCGCTCTTGTACAACGCCTTTTTGGGGTTATAATTCGCTTATCGTTTGTTTTTTCAATAGACGCGCGAAACGACGTTTCAATTCTCCGGCGTCGTTCCTTCCAAACGCCGCGTTCTTTCCAACGCTTTAGTTTTCCTATTTTTGTTAGCGAGAACTTCGGTATGAAATGTCCTAATTGCCAAAGCGTCCATACGCTCCGGCGCGCAAAAAAGGGAAACGCCGATTGGGTCGTGTGCGACGCGTGCGACGCCCGTTTCAAAATTCTACGGAACAATCGCGCTCAACCGAATCGACGACGCGAAAAAACACGCTCCGCTCAATCGCCGCAAATAGAAGTCGCGACGACGAACGAAACGTCGAAAACGCAACTTGTTCCCGTTCCGCCCCCCGTTCTCGACGTCGAATCGTCCGCCGTCGCGACGCTCGACAAAACGTCGCCCGCTCAAAAAGCCGAAGAATACCTAGAACGCGAAGAAGAATACGAAAAAATCGTCCCGACGTTCGGCGGCGCGGCGTTGCGTCAAGCGAAGAATTTTATCGCTTATTTCAGTCAGGCGGTTTCGACGCGTTATTTTTTGGGAATCGGCCTTTATTTTTTAGGAATTTTATCGATTTTATGCGCGATCGCTTGCACTTTTTCCGCTGGCGAAGCGTTTCGTACTTTTATACGTTTTATCGGTTTGACTTTTAGCTTTCTCGCTTTCACGGCGGCGTTAAGCGTTTTAGCTCGTCGGTTTAGCGTTTTCGATCGCCCGCTAAATTTTACTTGGCGATTCTTAGCGATTATCGCGCCCATAATCATCGCGACGCTCGCTCTCGTTCCCGCTTACCCCGCGTCGCGTCCAAGCGCGTTTCCCACGGGCGAAACCGGCGAAGCCAACAACGTCGAAACGTCGACGCGCCAAGCCGAGGTCGACGAAACGTTCGACGACGAAACCGATACGAACGACGTTCAACGCTAAAACGTCGCCTTCTAGTTGGGCGACGCGGCGGCGTTTTTTTAACGACTCGAACACGCGAAAAACCGGCGCGACGTCGAAACGGGGTCTTTCCCCGCTCGGCGTCGCGCCGGTTTTCGGTTTAAGTCGGCTTTGAAGCGTTCAACGTCAGCGCTCGGCGCGACGGCTCGCCTTCGCTTGCGTCGGTCAGTTCGCGGTCAACGCCGCTTCGCGTTCGGCGAGCTTGCGCTTCGCGACCAGGTTCACGTCGGTCAGCAGGTCGACGCGGTCGAATTGCTCCGCGACTTGCGGCGAGTGCGTCACCAAAATCAACGCGACGTTCTCCGCTCGGCACGTCTCGCGCAACATGTCGACGACGAGCTGTTGGTTCCCGACATCGACGTTCGCCGGCGGTTCGTCCGCCAAAACCAACTTCGGTTGGTTCGCCAACGCCCGCGCCACCGAGACGCGTTGCTGTTCGCCGACGCTCATTTGACTCGGCTTATGATGCAAACGGTGTCCCAAGCCGACGCGTTCCAGCAAGTCGATCGCCCGCTTTTTGTCGCGACCGCGTCCGGCGAACGCCATCCCGAGTTGAACGTTTTCCAACGCCGAGAAACCGGGAAGCAGATTGAATGTCTGAAAAACGTACCCAATCCGTCGGGCGCGGAATTGGTCGCGCTCCGACTCCGTCAGAAGCGGAGTGTCCCAACCGTCGATGAGCACGTGCCCCGACGTCGGACGCAAAATCCCGGCGACGATATGAAGAAGCGTCGTTTTCCCGCAACCGCTCGGCCCGACCACGACGACTTGTTCGCCCGCCTCGACTTTCCAGCTCGGCACGTCCAAAATCGGGAGTTCGCCGCCGTCCGGCTCTTTATACGATTTCTTTAAATTCTTTAATTCCAGCATTTTCGTCCGTTTTCTTTAACAAGTCGCCGCGCGCCGACGCAAACGGCGACGCGTTCTTCAACGCCGACCGCGTCCCGAATTCGACAAACGCCCGCGGTCTTCTTTACTCTATTTTATCCCAAAACGCGTTTTTTTTCAAGAGTTTTCTTAAAAATGTCGCGTTTCGTCGAAGTTTCGGCGCTTTTCTTCCGATTATTTTTAACAAATTGCCGTTTTTACCCAAACAGCCTATTTTACGCTAACGCGTTATTTTTACCTCGGCGGAGGCGCGACGGAGGAACTTTTTTTGTCGCCCAACGTCAAAACGGATAAAATAGGGATGTTTTGACAAAAAGCGCGGCGCGTCGGGGTTGCGTCGTTCGCGTAAAAACGTTAAAATAGCGAAGACAGCAAGATTTAACCGAAAAACCGACTCGCGCGGCGCATTTGCCGCTTCGAGCCCGTTCGCCTCCGTCGCCGCAAGCGCTCGGCCTCGGAAAAAACCGCGCGAACGCCCTTAGCGCGGTCGTTTCGCCCAGTTGGAGACATAAAGAAAATGAGTTTCTCGTCGCAAGTTCGTCGTTTCTTTTCCGCGTCCGCTCGCCGCGACGCTAAGCGCGAAGCCCGTCGCCGCCAAGCGTTGAGCGAGCTTCGTTCGCGCCGTTTATTCGAAATTTTGGAGTCGCGCCAACTTTTGGACGGCGCCGGCGCGTTTGAATCGCTTCCGGATTCGATCACCATCGCGTCCGGCGACTCCTATCATTACGCGTTCGAAGGAACCGACGCGCAAATCGTCGACGCCGGTTCGCTCTCCGGCTTGACCGCTTCCCTTCCGACCGGAACGCAAGTCGCGTTCACCGTTACGAAGACGGCGACGAACGGCGCGGTCTCGACGCTCGGCGAAATCGTTCTGCAGCTCTTCGAAGCGGAGGGCGAAGCGCCGAACTCCTCGTCGCACTTCCTGAAATTGGTCGACGACGGCTACTACGAAGGGAAAACGTTCCACCGTATTTACGCCGGGTTTATGTTCCAAGGCGGCTCCTCGGACGGCGCGGGCTACCAAGGCGCCGGGCAAACGATCGTCGACGAACACTCGGACGTCCTGACGCACAGCGGCGCCGGGATCGTCGCGTTCGCGAACAAAGGCGCGAACACGAGCGACGCGCAATTTTTCATCACGTTCGACAAAGCGTCTTGGCTCGACGGCAAATACAACGTCTTCGGCTACGTCGTCGACGGTTACGACGTTATCGACGAGATCGAAAAAGCGGAAGTCGTCGCGAACGCGTCCGGCGAAAAGTCGAAACCGGTCGAAACTTACCAATTCAAAGACGTTCGCGTTCTCGAATCGAGCGAAATCGAGAACGGCGCGCTCCGCCTCGTCGCGAACGAAGGCGTTTCCGGCGAAACGACGATCTCCGTCTCCGGAACCGCCGCGGACGGCTCGACGCAGTTCAAAGAAATTACCGTCAAAGTCGTCGACGCCAAAGAACTCGACGCGCTGATTCCGACCGAAATCGAAATGGTCGCCGGCGAAACGAAGACGTTCGAACTTCCCGCCGAATACGCCGGTTCGAAGCTGACGTATCAAATTTACACCGCGACCGGGCTCGAAGGGATTAAGGTCGAATTGGGCGGCGACGCCAACTCGACGAACGTTTACGAAGTGAAAGCCGACCTGACCGGCGCGCAAGCGACCAAACTGACGATCGTCGCCAAAAGCGCGGACGGCGCGATTTCGAAAACTTACTACCAAACGCTTTACATCGCTCCCGCGACGCCGGAATTCTCGTTCGTCGACGACGTTAAGCACGTCGAACTTGAAGACGGTTCCTTCATCGTCGCGTCGAACACGGTCGACTCCGCGCTGACGATTTCGGTCGTTTCCTATTCGGACGAAGCGACGACGCTCGTCAAAATCGACGACGTTCAACGCACGTTCTCGGTCGTTTCGAAGACGGTCGACGCGAAAACCGGCAAAACGACCTACGTCCTGCAACTTAGCGGCAAAGACGCCGAAAAGCTCGCGGACGGCGAACACACGATTTCCGTTTCGCAATACCTGCCGATCGACAACATTTTCAAACACGATCCGCTTTACAGCAAAGCGGTTGAAAAGACCGTTTTCGTCGACACGGAACCGCTCGAATTCACGAACGTCGACAAAGACGAACCGCTCGTCGTCTTCTCCGGCGAAACGGGCGAACTCCAAATTTTGACGAACAAAGTCGACGCGGAGGGCAAGCCGCGCTCCGACGTTCAAATCCTTTTCGGCGACGCGATTCCGAAATGCCTCTCGCTGACGGCGGACGGTCTCCTCAAATGGAGCGGAACGGAAGAGTGCGTCGGCTCTTACCAAGTCGAGCTTTACGCCAAAGACGGTCTCGGGAACGAAGTCCGCGAAACGCTTCGTTTCACCGTCGTCGAAGGCCCGCTTTACGACGTTTCCGGCGAAACGAAAGTCGACGAAGGGGGCAAGTTCGAGATTACGATTTCGGTTGCGGAATCGGAATTGAAAGACAATCCGGCCGACCCGTATACGTTCGAAATCGTTAAGAAACCGGAGCTCGAAAACGCCGACGACGCCAACTTCACGCTGACGGTTAACGAAGCCGGCACGAGCGCCGTTTTCGCTTGGACGACGAGCGAACGCCTCGGCCCCGGCGTTTACGAGTTCTCCGTCAAACTGGCCGGAACCGACGGCGCGACCTCTTACGTCCCGCTGAAACTGACCGTTTCGGAAGTCAACGAAGCGCCGTCGATCAAATACGACGGAGAAACGACGCTCGAAACGAACGACGAATCGAAGTTCGAGCTGCAACTCGAAGCGACCGACGCCGACCTTCCGGCGCAAACGTTGACTTGGTCGCTCTCCGAAGGCGCGCCGTCTTGGCTGACGCTCGACGCGAAGACCGGCAAACTGACCGCCGACGCTCCGGTCGCGGGCGATTATACGTTCGAAGTCGTCGTTTCGGACGGCGACAAGTCGAGCGAAGCGTTGAAATTGACGCTCAAAGTTAAAGAGGTCGACCGCGTTCCGGTCTTCGACGAACTGAAAGAAACGACCGCCGAAACCGGGAAAACGTTCGAAACGACGATCGTCGCGAAAGACCCGAACACCGCGAAAAACGACGTCGTTTACGCGCTCGTCGGCGACGGTTATCCGAAAGATTTCGCGATCGACGCGAAAACCGGCAAGATTACTTGGGCGATTCCGGCCGATTACCTCGACGCGGCGATCAGCGCTCAAACGCTCCAATTCACCGTCAAAGCGACCGAGCAAGTTCTCGGCGAAGACGGCAAAACGCTCGAAAACGGCTTGTCGAGCGAAAAAACGTTCGAAATTACGATCTCGAACGCCAAATTCGACGCGACGAAAGCCGCCGCGCCCGAATGGAAAGCTCCGACCGCGCAAGAAGCGACCGCCGGAACGACCTTCGAAACCGCCTTGGAAGCGACCGCGCCGAAAGACGCCGCCGGCGTTCGTTACGAGCTGGTCGGCGACGATCTTCCGGAAGGGCTCAAAATCGACGCGGAAACCGGCAAAATCAGCTGGGCGATTCCGAAAGATTACGTTGCGGACAATTCCGTCGAATCGGTCGCGTTGACGATTAAGGTCAAAGCGACGACGATCGTCAAGAGCGAAAAAGACGGCCCGACGACCTTCGGCGGCTCGGCGGAAACGACGCTCGAACTGACCGTCAAAAACCCGAACTTCAAAGAAGAAGCCGTTTACACCGATTGGGTCGCTTGGCTCGACGCTTGGGTCGCGAACGCTCAAGCGCGTCTCGAAGGCTCCGCGGCGAACCTTCAAGAGTACCTCGACTCTTACTTGACGGCGGTCGACGAACGCGACGCGGCGCTCAAATCGGCGCAAGCGGATTACGCCGCCGGGAAAACGTCGTTGACCGACTTCTTGAAAAAACGCGCCGAAATTCAAAACACGTTCTCGCAAACGACGACCGACGCTCGCGCCGATTTGGCGAAAAAAGACGCCGTCGTCGAAGAAACGTACCGCGAAAACCTCGAATCGCTGAACAACGCTTACGACAAACTGGCGGCGAGCGGCGAAATCGGCGCGCCCGGCTCGGTTCGCGAAGAAGCGAAAGAAGCGGCGGGCGAACTTTCCGCGTCGACCGAATCGTCGGACGCGAACTTCCATCTCAAAAACAACTCGACTGGCGCGAAGGTCGCGACCGATTTGACTTCGGTCTTGAAACTTTGGCGTTCCGGGTACTCGTCGGCGACGATTTACGACGAAATTTTCGGCGACGGTTTCGACGCTGAAGAGGAAGAGCCCGGCGACGAAGGCGATAAAGGCGAGTCCGGCGACGACTCCGGCGAAGGCGATAAAGGCGACTCCGGCGAAGGCGATAAAGGCGAGTCCGGCGACGACTCCGGCGAAGGCGACAAAGGCGAGTCCGGCGAAGACGATAAAGACGAAGACGCGAATCTTCCCGAAATCGATCTCGGCGATTTAACGAACTCCGACGACGATGAAGACGAAGACGGCGGTCTCCCGCTCCTCGCTTAATCGTTTCTAAATAAGCGCGCGAACCCGAAATCT
>JAFYVO010000292.1 GCA_017549085.1 Thermoguttaceae bacterium | reverse complement strand
CCCCCAACCGTAACGCGGCAAATTGAAGACGAACGGCCATTTCCCGACGATTTCGCGAGTCGCGCCGGGCGTCGCGGCGAAAAGCTCGGCGTTTTGGGCGGTTTCGGCGCTTTGCGTCGCGTTTGCGGCGTTCGCTTCGACGGTTTGCGGCGCGTCGACGAACTCCGTCTTGATTCGCGGGTAACGATAAGACGCGATCGACCCGAAAATCGGCTTAATATAAGAAAGATAGCTAATATGGGCGCCTTTTTTCGTTTGTCGACGGTAACTTTCTTCTCGCGCCGCGTGTACTTGGCGGACGACGTCGGCGTCGATTCCGGCGCTGACCATCACCAAGAAGAGCCGCCCGTTCGCGCGTCCGGCGTCGAAGCGGATCGTCGCGCCTTCGGCGATCGTCTCGGCCAATTTTTCCGGTTTGAACGGAATTTTCAAATATTTCGCGATGAGGTTCGCCGTTCCGGAGGGCAAAATCGCGATCGGGACGCCCGGAACGGTGCGGTTCGTCAGCTCCGCCGCGGTGCCGTCGCCGCCGACTCCGACGAGCGCTTGAAGCCGGTTTTCGGCGAAAAGTTCGTTCGCGCGGCCCGAAACGACCGCCAAGTCGGTGTGCAACTCAACGCAAAACCCCCGTTTTTCCAACGCGGCTTGCAAACGCTCCGCTCGAACGCGCGGCGAACGGCGCCCCGCTTTGGGATTGACGGAAATTAGGACGTATTTCTCGGGCTTCGACGCGGGCGACATAACGGCCTTTCTCGGCGTAAAACGCGCGGTTGGGGTTGGTTGGCGGGGATTGGGTGAAATAAAGAGGTTGGTGAAATGGGGTTAAAAAGGGGGACGTTTCAAAGGCGAAAACGACAAAACGTCGAAGGCTCCGCTCGGACGGAAAGCCGAACGCGTCGAGCGGCGAAAAACGCTCGTTCGACGCCGCTTATTAATAATAATGACAAAACGGCTCATTGCGGAGCGTTTGTCGTTCGGTTGACGCCGCTTAAAACGCTTGCGACGCTGCCGTCAAAATCGGCAAAAACTGCGCGGCTTCCGCTTTCGACGTTATTTAAGGACGTCGGCGAGGCGGAATTTGAGCTTTTCGAAATCGGAGTCCGAAATCAAATAAAACCAATCGGCGAGGCGTTCGTTTTTGATCGCCGCCTTTTTCTCGGCGTCCGGGGCGAGGAAGGCGAGTTCCGTTTCGTCCTCGACCGACGCGGCCAGCGCTTCGCGGTCGAACTCGGCCAGCGCCAAGCAAACGCGCTTATCTTCGAACTTGCGACCGAAAAGGAGCGAAATTTTGACGCCGTTTTTCGTTCGCAATTCGACGCCGCCCGCTTCGCCGACGAGCTGCGGTTCGATTTTTTCCGGGTTCAACGGGTCGTACTCGAGCGCGGCGAACCCGAATTCGGCGAGCGTTCCGAAATGCGCCGCCAACTCGGCGCCGAGTCGACCGTCGCGGAAGAGCGCCGCGAGCGCCTCCGGCTTTTTGCGAACGTCGACGACCGAAAGCCGCCCGAGCGCGTCCGCCGTTTCGTTCAAAACGTCGTTTTGCGCCGACTCCGGATCGACCGGCTTAACGTCGCTCCAAACGCCCTCCGCGTCGCGGTTTAGGCGCCGTTCGAGCGACCAAACGCGGGAGAGGGAATTTTCCGGATTTTGCCGAAAAACGGCGATTCCGGCCGCCTTGTAATCGACCGGCGCGGGCGTCCCGTCCTCCGCTTTGACGACCGAAAAGGTCGAATCGCGAACGGCGAGGGTCGCGACGTCCCAGCGGCTGATTCGGAGGAGGTCGCGGTCGGCCCAATCGATCGGGTTGAACGAAATTCGTTGCGGAAATTCGAGGAATTGCGTCGTTCCGGCTTCCTCGGTCGAATCGCCGGAAAAGTCGACCGCGTAAACGACGTCGTCGCCGGGAATCCGAACCCAACGAACGTCGCGGGTCGCCGAACTTTCCGGCGCGCGGTTCCCGACGAGAAGCTCGACGAGCGACGAGCCGTTTTCGCCGAAGATTTTGACCGAGAGCGCGGCGAGCGGAGCGGTTTGCGCCGTTTCGCCTTCTTCGCCTTCTTCCGTTTCTTCGCTATTTTGCGCAATTTTCGACGCGTCGTCGGCGTTTTGCGTCGAGTTTGCCGTTTTTTCGCCGTCTTTCGCCGAGTTAGACGCGCTTAACTGGACTTCGAACGCCGCGTCTTCCGGGGAAAGGACGCCGCACTCGCGGTGAAGTTGGGCGATTTTTTTCGCGTCGCCGCTTTGGACGGCTTCGTCGGCGACGTCGAGAACCGGCAACTGAACGAGCGGCGCGACGATCTTCGCCCAGCGGTCGGCGTTTTCGGCGGGAAAGTTCGCGAGCGCGGGAAGTCGGAGTTCGCCCCCTTCGCGAACGAGCGCCAACTCCTTAATTTCTCCCGTTTCCGCGTCGACGCCGACGAACTCGACGCGGCTAATCGGGGTCGTTTCGTCGAAATTCTCGAAGAGTCGGCTCCCGATTTTCTCCTTCGGCTCCGCGTCCGGCAAGCGCGGTTGAAATTTGAGCCAACAAATAAGCGCGACAAGCGCCGCGACGCCGATCAGCGCCGATTTCAGGACTTCGTTTTTCGGGTTTTCTTGGGACATTCTCGCTTCTTCCGCCGCGGTCGCCGCCGCTTTATCTGTTCGAAAAGAATCGCCGGTTCGGTTATTTAGCGTTTGGGTTCGACGCAAAAACGCGCCGAATTT
>JAFYVO010000291.1 GCA_017549085.1 Thermoguttaceae bacterium | reverse complement strand
GCGGAAGTTGCGCCTGCCGTCGAGCCTGTCGCTGACGACGCTGTTGTTGACCTTGATTCGCTTTTTGCTGACGAAGCGGTTGACGCGGACGGCGATGTTGCGGTCGACGTTGAAACGGTCGAACCGGTTGCGGAAGTTGCGCCTGCCGTCGAGCCGGTCGCGGAGGCCTCCGTTGTTGACCTTGACTCGCTTTTTGCTGACGAAGCGGTTGACGCGGACGCCGGTGTTGCGTCCGAGGTGGAAACGGTCGAGCCGGTAGAAAGCGCCGTCGTCGACGCCCTTTTTGCCGAGGAAGCGGTCGCGGACGCGGCGGTTAAGGCGGACGCTCCGGTCGCGGCGGAAACTGTTGAAGCGAACGCTCCGGTCGCGGCGGAAACTGTTGAAGCGGACGCTCCGGTCGCGGCGGAAACTGTTGAAGCGGACGCTCCGGTCGCGGCGGAAACTGTTGAAGCGAACGCTCCGGTCGCGGCGGAAACTGTTGAAGCGGACGCTCCGGTCGCGGCGGAAACTGTTGACGCGGACGCTCCGGTCGCGGTTGAACCGCTTGTCGCGGACGCTCCGGTCGCGGCGGAAACCGTTGAAGCGGAAGCTCCGGTCGCGGTTGAACCGCTTGTCGCGGACGACGCGGTCGAGGCGGAAGCGTTCGCGGCGTCCGGCTCGGGAAAAGAAAGCGCGCCGGAAAGCGTCGCGGTTCGCGAAAACGAACTTTGGATCTTGGGACAATCCGGGAACGATTTTTATCTTTATCGTTTGCAAAACGACGCTTGGATCGCGAAAGACGCCGCCGAATTTTACGCGGACGCCGCCGAGTTTGCAACCGTCGTTTACGCGCACGGGTACCAAACCGATATGACCGACGCGACGCGCGACGCCGCCGCCTTTAAAGCGGTTCTCGACGCGGCTCGCCGAAACCTCGCCTCTGAACGCGCTTTCCGACTCGTCGTTTGGAAATGGAACTCCGAACGCGACGCGGCCCGCATTCGCGTCGACGCTCAGTCGAAAGCGGCTCTCGCCGATTGGAGCGGGAAAGCGTTGGGCCGTTTCCTCGGCGAACTCGACCCGAACGCCGATCTCGCGCTCGTCGGTTTCAGCTTTGGCGCTCGCGTCGTCGGTTCCGCGTTGGAGACGCTCGCTCGAAACGGCGCGCAAGGGATCGCGTTCGACGCCGAGTTCAATGAAGACGACGAATTTGCGTTCGCCGTCTCCGGCGCTCTCGTCGCGGACGCCGCCGAATCGGCTTCGAACGACGCGAACCTCGAAGCGAACGAAGGACGCAAAATCGCGTTGGTCCTCGTCGCCGCCGCTTGCGACCTCGGCTCCTTTGAAGCGCGCGGCGTTTACGGGCGCGGCGCGACGCTGCCGACCGCCGTTTTGAACGTTTACAATCCGCGCGACTTCGCGTTGAAATACTATCGACACGTTTCCGAAACGCGCTCCGACGCGCAAGGCGTCGCTCCGCTCCGCACCGGAGTCTTCCCGAACGCCGTCGGGAAAACGTTCAATATCAATTCGAGTTCGGCGCTCGGCAAGCGACACGCTTTCGTCGACGCGATCGGAACGATTCCGACGCAAACGATCGGCGCGTTGGCGTTCTAGTCGTCGCGCTTAAAAAACGCCGCCGACTCCAAAATGAGAAACGCGGCGCGACGAACAATAAAAAAACGACGCTCTTAACGGGCGTCGTTTTATTTTTCTTGCGCCGAAACGCGTCGCGGGGAAAATAAGGTCGGATTGAAACGCTCGACGTTTCACGTGAAACATCGTCTGGGAAACGCCGCGAAGGCGCGACCGCCGACCGTCAAAGGTGAGCGCAAAGGAGAACGAAACTGGTCGCGTTCAGGGCGACGTGCATCCCGACGACCGTCGCGTAACGGCGAATGCGCCAGTAAACGACGCCCTCGGCCAACGCGAAAAGGAAGATCGGGAGCGGGTCGACGATCGCGTTTGGGAAGAGAGAACGAAGCGCCGCGTTTGCGCCGAATACGAACGGCGCAATGAACGCAAAGGCGGCGACGCCCCGATAAAAGTCGAGCGCGAATCGACGCAACGACGCGAAACAGCGGCCGGCTTTGTAAGTGAATTCGGGGCCGAGACCGACGTCGCCGGTCGTCGCGCCCGTCGAACGACGAAGGAAGAGGAGACCGAGCGCAAGGGTCGCGACGTTCGCGAGTCCGGCGGCTAGCATTGTGCGGAAGAGCCGGTTCAGCGTTTCCGGGTCGCGGGCCTCCTCGGGCGTTTCCGGCGCGCCGGCGTGTATTAGGCCGAAAATGAACGCCGGAACGAGAATCGCGAACGCGGAACGGAGATAAAAGGCGCGGCGTTCCATCGGCGTCGTCGGATCGGTCCAGCTGAATTCGGTCGCGCTCGGCGCGTCGGGAAGGACGGCTTTCGGCGCGTCGGCGTTTTCCGCTTGGGCGGAGGAGGACGCGTCGGCGAAGGGGCGGCGCGGCGTTCCGGGGGGAGGCAAGACCGCTTCGAGCGCGTAATTTTCGAACGTTCCTTGAAGGAGGACGCGGAAGAGGAATTCCTCCGCGAACGGCGCGGCGATCACCGCGACGAAGAAACAAAGGAGGAGCGTTTCGAACGCCCAAGGGGTCGAACGGGAACGAATCAGGAGACGAGCGAGCGGGTGCTGGGTCGCGAGATTCTTTTCGTTGGCGACCTTGGGGGCGTTTTGGGTTTCGGTCGGCGATTGGTTTTCTTCGCCGGGGTTGTTTTGGGTTTCGGTCGGCGATTCGTTTTCTTCGCCGGGGTTGTTTTTTGGGGCGGTCGGCGATTCGTTTTCGACGTTCGGTTGGTTTGCGACGCTCGCGGGGAACGCGGCTTCGAGGGCGACCTCGGAAACGCTTGCGAAGTCGGGGAACCAACTGCGCGGGAGGGCCGAAATCGCGTTGGCGGCGACAAGCGGGAAGAGAATCGCGCCGCAAAGGAAAACGCCGAACGTCGCGCCGACGCTCCAAGGAACAAGGCGTTTCGGCGACTGCGCCGGGGACGCGTTCTTAAAAATATCGCCGACGAGACGCCGCGAAACGAAAAGGAAAGCGACGTATAAAAAAGGCGCGAACGCAAGGAACGCGACCGAACGAGGAACGTCGTCGGCGCCAAAAAGCGGAGCGAAGGCAAAGAGGCAAGACGTCGAAATGGGCATCGAAAAACGCGAATAAAAGAAGGATAAAAAAAGAACCCGAGCGGTTTCGGGTTCGTTGCGAAATAAAGGAAAGAACGCCGATCGCGGAAGCGAACGACGCGCCGAGGAACGGCCGGAT
>JAFYVO010000290.1 GCA_017549085.1 Thermoguttaceae bacterium | reverse complement strand
GACCTTAAAATCGTCGAAATCAACCGACATATGTCGCCGCCGCGCGCCGTCGTCCGTTTTCGCGGCTCGGTCGGCGGGCGAATTTCCGGCTTCAACGCGTCGCGCTTTACGGTTATCGTCGACTTTTCGGAGGTCGAACTGCGCGAAGAGGAGCCCGGCGTTTGGCGCGTTACCGACCGCTGCAACTTCAGTTACCCCGGTTACTCCGGCGAAATCAAATTTTAGAACGTCTTTATTTTCAACCGTTAACGCCAAATCCGCGTCGGTCGCTCCGCTCGGCTCCGCGAAACGACGGCTAAAACGTCTTTATTTTCAACCGTTAACGCCCGAATCACCGAACGACGACGGCAAGTCGCCTTCCCAACAAACTTCGTAAAGGGGCGAAAAGGGTCGAATCGACTCCGGATGTTCCGCGACGAACGCAAGTAGCGTCGGCAAAAGCTCTTCCGTCGCCAAACGATCGAGCGCGGCGGCTTTTTCTCCGGCGAGGGCCGGGCAGTTTCGGTACCGCCCGATCACGAGCCGTCCGTCTTTCTCCATCGTCCGGAGCGGCCAAACCTTGCATTCAAAAGGTTTAAGCGTTTCCGAAAGCGAACAACCGCGCGCCGGGTCGAGGAACGGACAGTTCGCCGGTTCGTCGCTCCCGTCGACAAAACGCAGCGCAAACGACGCCCCGCCGCAAGAGCGCCGAACGATTTCGACGCCGTCAGCTTCAAAACGCGCCGCTTGTTCGTCGGTCAAAAAAGGCGTTTCCCAAGCGCTTTCTCGTTGAAAATTGCAACACAAACGACACTGCGCGCAGTCGCTCGGGCCAAAGACTTTTTTCAGCATTTTATCCCTCTAAACTTCTATTTCGTCGAACTTACCCGCGTCGCTCTCCATTGGAGCGCAATCCGTTTCAAGGGGCGGCGCGTTCGTATTTTCTTCGCCGACCTTCGCCGCGACGGCCTCGCAAGCGTCGAAATCGTCCGGTTCGTCGTCGCCGAACGCTCGCTCGACGGCGTTGAATTTCGCCAGCAAAATTTCCGGAAACCAAGCCGACTTCGCCGTTCGCAACCCTTGCGAATTAAGGTCTTCCTCGCGATTCAGCCAACGCGCCCCTCGTTCGAGCGCAAGCCGCGCCGCGGATTGACAAAGGAACGGATACGAAGCCGCCCCGTCCGGCGTCGCCTTCTCGAAGTGCTCGTCGCAAACCAAGTTCGACGTCGCCGACAAAAGCGCGAATCCCAGCGGCTCGTCGCCGTCTAAAACCAGATTACCAAAGAGCTTAAGCTCGTCGAACAACTCGAACGCTCGTTCGAGCGCCCGCGTTTCCGCCGTCAACTCCGGCGAATCCGCGTCCGGTCGCTCGACGCGCCAACGCTCCGCGACAAAAGCCGCCGCGTCCAAATTGCCGACGCCAAGCGCCTCGACGCGCAAACACGCTCGTTCTTTCTCGAAACGCTTGACGGCGTTGCGTTTGCGATGCATCCGCCGCCCGCTCAACGCCGCCAGCCGCTCCGTCGAATAGAGGTAATCGGCGTCGCCGCGGTCGCAAGAAAAGCGGAACTTTCCGGGAAAGAGTCGACGCAATGTCGCCGCTTGCGTTCGCGTCGCCAAACAGATCCGCGACGCTCGCCCTCGCGACTCGGCGTCGTCAAGTATCGTCCGCAACGCCGACGCGACGTCGTTTTCGTCGCCGTCGCCGATCGGAAACCCATATCCCGCAAGACGTTGGCCGTCGTAATGTCGAAAGAAAAAACCGTCTCGAAACGCGATCGTCGTCCGATGTTTCTCTTGCAAAAGATAAACGTTCGCAAAATTCAACTCGTTTCCGGCCGGCCCGGAGCGTTCGACGGCGTCTCGAACGCGCGACGCGTCCTCCAAAAGCGGCGGCAAAAACGGCAACCTCGTTTCTTTACTCACGTTACGACTCAAACCTCGCCCAACGATTCGTTTTTTTACTCTTCGCGAAACGGGCCGCGACGTTCGACGGCTCGACGCGCTTCGCTTCTCCTTCATTTTACGCGCGGCGCACTCTTCGACGCAAAGTCCGACAAATTTTCAGGTTGCGACGCATTCTTTCGCCGTCGACGCCGCGTTTTCTCCAAACCGCGGCATCGACGTGTTCGCGTCAAGTTTCCGCGGCGCATTCGCACGACGGCCCGTTCTTTCGAACGCCGCCTAAGCTATATTCTTTCAACAAGTTAAGCAACGAGTCGCAAATATTGTTTTCTTCGCAGAAGACGAATTCGGCGCCCGCGCGCTTCATCGGCGCCACGTTGAGGCGGTACCGCGCCCGCGCCAAAATCACGGACGTCGGATTCGCCTGTTGACACGCCTTCACGACGTTCAGCGCGACGGCGTCGCTCGGCGTCGTTACGGCGACAAGTTCGGCGCGACCGATCCCGGCGGTTCGCAAAATTTCCGGGTCGGAACCGTCGCCCTGCGCCGTCGCAATTCCCCGTTGCGCAAAGGGTTGCAGGTTCACCGGGTTCATATCGATCAAACAAACCGACTTCCCGAGCGCCGCCAACTCTTCGGCCAAGCTCCCGCCGATATGCCCGACGCCGATCACGACCGCGTGTCCGCCCTTCGAATTGATCGCCGCGGCCAATTCCGGGTCGAGACAAACGTCCGCGCGCCCGATTTCCGGCGCTTCCGGCTCCATTCCAAGTTTTGTCAACCCGAACTTTACCATATTCGGCGTCAACGCCAGCGACGCGACCGAAACGAAGAGCGTCGTTTGGTACGCGACGTCGGACAACGCCCCTTGCGCGTACGCCAGCGTCAAAATCATAAACGCGAGTTCCCCGACCTGCGAGATGCTCAACCCGAAACCGAGCGCGCCGCGGAAATCCATCCCGCAAACGCGAAGCGCCGTCGCCGCCGCCCCCCATTTCAGCGCGACCGCCCCAATCAGCGCGCCCGCGCAAAGCGCCGGGTGTTGCCAAACATACGAGAAGTCGGTCATCATCCCAAGCGAAATGAAGAAGATCGCCGAAAACGCTTCGCGGAACGGCGTCACCAGCGCGTCGATTTGCCGCGTCAAGCGGTTTTCGCCGAGCGCGACGCCCGCCGCCAACGCGCCGAGCGCCGGGGTCAAGCCCAACGCCTCCGCGACGCAACACATGCCGAGTAAAGCGAATACGGCGAACAAAATTACCAGCTCGTTCGAACGCAACGCCGCCAAACGCGGCACGATCAGCTTCACGTTCGCCCACTTCGCCAACACGACGACCGCGCAAAACGCCCCGGACTTCGCCGCCATATCGACCCAAGAATTCGCGAACCAACCGCTCCCTTCGTCGGCTCCGGCGCCCAAAATTTTCGGCAGAATCAAGAGGAGCGGCACCAACGCTAAGTCTTGAAAAATCAAGAGCCCGACCGTCGCCTGCGCGCGCTTCGTGTCCGCTTGACCGACGTCCTGAACGCTGCGGTAAACGAGCGCCGTCGAACTGAGCGCGACGACGCACCCCAAGACGAACGAACTCGTTAAACTCATTCCGAACAACATATTGGCGGCGATCGAGATGAGAATCGTCAACCCCATTTGCAAGGAGCCGCCGATAAACATATAACGCGCCGTCGCCGCTAACTTGTCGAACGTAAACTCAATACCGATCGCGAATAAGAGCAAGAGGACGCCGAACTCCGTCGTCGCCTCCAACGCAAATTCGTCTTTGCGAATTTCCTCTTGAAGCTCGGCGACGCGCTCTTCGCGCTTCGCGCGTTCCTTCGCAAGCTCTTTCTCGCTCAACGTTTTCCTCAGCAACGCAACCGTTTCGTTTTTCGGCGTTTGCGTCTTGCCGTCGGGCGACGCGTCGAGACTTAGGTCGCGCGTTTCGGCGAAATTCGGATCGAGTTCCGCCGCCTGTTCCACCGCGTCGTCCAACGCTTTTTTCATCACCTTCGAACCGGTCAAGTCAAACCCGCCCGGGCCGATCAGCGCGCCGACGACCAGATATCCGATCAACGGCGACGCGTTCCAACGTTTGCAAATCCACCCGGCGATCAACCCGGCGCACAAAATGATCGCGATATGCAAAATGAAGATGTTTTCCATCGTTCGTCCTCTCGACTAACGTCGACTTCCTTTCGACTCGCGGCTCCGCGTCCGCTTTATTTTATCGCCGTCGCCTCTACCCGCGGAAAAATTCGACGCGACGCGCTCTTTAAAATATAACAATCTTGCGCGTTATGCCTAGGGCTCGACCCTCAAAACTTCGAAAATTTTCGCGTTCACGCCATTTTTTCAACCGCTTTTCTTACCTATTCATCGCATCT